>CAZXME010000001.1:0-56995 GCA_964641515.1 uncultured Methanosarcinales archaeon
TCAAGCCAAAAATCATCATAACTGGAATAATATTTCTTATAGTTTTCTTCTGTTGCACTAATTTTTTTTATTTTTATATTTTCATTTAATTCTTCTCTCAGGTTGGTTGGATATGTTTGGTATGTTAAATTAGTATCTGCAAACCAACTCGGAATAACAAATCCTTTTTTTATTAATGGTGGCCAAGTCATTAACCAATTGTTTGTACCAACAGTTTTATTAAATTTGTTTAGTATTTGCCACAATGTTTGTGTGTTTATCATTAAGCTATTTGATTTTACCATTTTTGTTGAACCTGGAAAACTTGTAAAAAAATCAAACATCTGATGCTTATCTTGTTTCATACCCGTTGCAATTGATGTCCAACCAGGGGGTGAAAGAGGAGGCTCAGAAGAAAGATTCCCATAAGCACCATTTTGTATCATCTTTTTGAAGTTTGGGAGTTCGCCTCTTTCTACCATGGGTATTACAACATTCCATGTTGCACCATCCAAACAAATTAAGATTACATTTGGATTATTCCTCCTAATTTTTTCATTTTTTTTGATATTTAAAAGAAGAGGTATACTAATTATTAGCAAAAATAGCAAAATCAAAAAAATTGATATTTTTCTTTTATTTATTCTTTTCTTCTTAGTTTTTTTCATTTTCAATAGTGATATAGCAAATATGTGCTACTTTTTTTTTAATTGATTTGGGAAGCAACCTTTCTATTTTTGCCCATTTTTCCAATAAAAAAGAAAACAAATTATTTATATTCTCCCTTCTTTTCTTCTTTAATCCTGGAGGGAAAGGGGGCATATCAATATAACCTATATTTAAGATATGACTTTTATTAAAGTACTCTTTTAGTTTATCTAAACTCAAAGTTTTAAGTCTGCTTATAATTGAATGTAACTTATTATCTCTATTTGGAAGAAATAATGCGGCATAAATAGAAAGTTTTTGGATTGTTTTAGCATACTCGACCTTCTCCTTATTGAACAACCCCTGCATTACTTCAGAACATAGTATTAAATCAAACCTTTTGTCAAATTTAAGATCATTCAAATTATTTAATCTAATTATTCTTGGTCTTTTAAGCAAAAGGCCTTTTTTGATTAGATTATTAATTATTTTTTCAAATGATTTTATTTTTTCTTTTCTATCATCAACAATAGTTATATTAAAATTATTGATCTTCCCAAACAAGACAAAATCCATACTAAAACCATATTTTTCTGGCAAGCCATATATTAAAATATCTTTTATTTGTTTATTTTTAACAAATTCTTTCAACAATTTTAACTTAATTAGATACTCGTAAGCGGTTCCAATACCCTCTCCTTCAACTAAAGCAAGGGAATATAAGGTATTTATATTAAGCTTTTTCATTTTAAATAGGTTTTTAATTTAAAATTAAGGTGTTTATATCTTTCTTAAATTTAATTTATTTATAATGTAATCCTAAAAAATAAAATACATTTTTATATATATCTATTTTATATATTTAAAAATAGAATACTTTTTAAATTGTTTATAAATTTATTCATAATATAAGGATTAAAATAAAAATTTAAGAAAATGAGTATAATAAATAAAAAAGAATTTAAGATATTTTTAACATTCTTTATTATTTACTTATGCTTTGCAAGGTTTGGATCATGGACCGATGTATCTAAGCTTGATTTAACAAGAGCAATAGTTGATGAACACCGTTTTGAGATAGACTCTTACATAAATGATACAGAAAACATAGCTGGTGATTATGATATAGGCAGTAATACAGGTGACAGAGCTTATTATAATAACCATTACTATAGTGACAAGCCTCCGGGTTCATCTTTCTTAACTATCCCTGTTTACGTTGTTTTCAAGCTGTTTTTTGGAATGCCTGATACTGATTTAAAACTACATATCTTAGAATTTATGATAATAGCTTTCAGCTCTGTTTTGTTCTCAGCACTTTTGGTTGTCTTGATGTATAAAACTTCAGGATTTTTTGTAAAAAAAGAGAGGTATAGAATTTTGATTATAATTATTTTTGGATTAGGAACCATGATCTTTGCATTTGCAACAACCACTTACCACCATGCTATCGCTAACTTTTTTGCATTTATGTGTTTTTATTTAATTTTAAAAATGAAGCAAGAAAATAAATTTAGTAACAAAAATTTTTTCATTGCTGGTCTTTGTGGTGGATTCGCAATAACATGTGAATATTCAACTTCAATAGTAATCTTTGCTTGTATAATTATAATTTTGGTATTAAAAAAATGGAAACAACTTATTCCATTTTTGCTTGGCTTTTTAATAGCTATCAGTCTATTATTTATGTATAATTATTCTATCTTTAGCAATATTCTTGATGTAGGTTACAATCACCTAGATGAGAAGATTTTTTTTACTAATAAAAAGATTCTTCCAGTAATATTTATAAATGATTATGCACAAGGGTTTATACCCATTCATTTTATTAAAACTGAGTTTATGTCCCTTTTTTCATTAGCTAAGTTTAAAGTAATCTTAAGGTTACTATTTTACCCCTTCAGAGGGCTGTTTTTTTATTCACCTGTTTTATTATTATTTTTGGTTGGTTTGTTATATATGCACAAGAAGTATAAATTAGAAACAAATTTAATTATTTTTATATTTACTTTATTCTTAATTTATAATTCACAAATGTATGAGTGGGGAGGAGCCCCTTCTTTTGGACCAAGGTTTTTATATCCCATTATCCCATTTTTGATGGTATCATTAACTTTTTGTTTTAAAAAAATTAAGCTAAAGTTTATTTTGTTATTGGCCATTATTTCAATAATCATAAATTTGATAGGTATGCAGGTTTTAACATGTGAACATCATGCTGATGACTTGCCTATAAGGCAATTACCAGAATATAACTTTAAACTTGCAACATGGCAGCCAATATCAAACTCATTATTTACCTATTACATGCCTCTTTTTTTAAGATATGGTCCCCGTAGCATACTAATAGAAGAGATACTTGGGTTTAGACTGTTTCCTTTCCTGAATGTTTTTGTTCTGATTGTCATAACTATGTTTATATGGAGAAATGAAATATTCTTCAAAAAGGAAGAATTTAGGAAATTATAGGCTATGGTGTAAACTTACTAAACAATATTATGTTGTAAGTGATAACACTATAACTTAAGCTAAATCTTTATTTGCTTAAGGATATAATCTGGAACAAGGATTATATCTTTTCCTTCTTCCTTGTAGTAGGCTATTGCTTGTTTCATCTCATAATCTAATTTCTCTATATAAGAGAAATTATAGGGATTGAACACTTCCCATGCTTCACTTATGGGATATTTTATAAAAACAATTTCTTTTTGCTGATTTTCTAAATAAAACCTTTCACTTGTGTAATTTATGTAATCAGACATATAATCCCAGATTATTTTATTTTGGTAAAAAAATGATGGAGGATAATCATTATATTGAATATCACCTTCTGTTGTGTAAAAAAATGCATGAACAACTATTATATCAACACCATTCTCGTAAAGCCATTCAGAAGTTTTTAAAACTTCATTATAGCTTAAATCCCATCCATAGCCTGCAAAAGTTTCTGTTAGTGAGTAAGGCTTTCCATAAATAAACTCTGCAGATGAAACAAGTATGGGTGTTATCTTACCTTCATCAAATTTGTTTATATCATCCGTACCAGGTATATCAAAATATTTAATTGGTGTGAAAAAATCTCCTTGAAAAAGAACTATCTGAGATAAATCTTCTTCAATAAGAACATGTCCTGAAAAAAGAATATTATGCTCTCTTGTCCAGTTTCTTATGATTTCAAAGTAATTCTTAGAATAAATTGTGTTTCTTACCTCAAAATAATCTTTTCTTACTTTTCTTGATATATTGCTGTTGCCTTCTTCCCAAATAAAATAAATATAATCAGTTATATTATATCCTTTTATTTCATAAAAATCATTTTCAAAATCATCTGTCCATGGTATCGAGCCAATGTCATATTCTTCGTAAACATTTGAATAGAATCCTGGCTCATCTGTAAAGAATCCAACTATTGTGTCTTGAAAATAATCGCTAAATCTTTTATAATATTCTTCATGAGTTAATTTTATGAAAGTTTTTGTTGTTTCGCTGTCAAGCAAATCAACATAATAATTTTGTTTGTACTCTGTTCTAAAGTGGCCAAAATCTTGATAAAAAACATATATTGAATTATTGAGGTATAAATCTTCAAAAAAACAACTGTTTTCAATGCAATAATCATTTTTCACATTTTTTTTGCTGTCTTTTTCATAAATGATTACTGAAACAATTTTTTTCACATTGAATTTTTCATTTGTTTTTAAACTAAAGTAGCTTTTATTAACTTTTTCCATTTTGAGGTTCTTTGCAATAAGATGAGGCTTTTTTTCTAAAACCTTCCCTCCAGCTGTACCGCTGGGCCAGTCAAACTCATCATATATCCAAACTTTCATATTATTTTTCTTAAGTTCTTCAAGCGCAAAACCAACCAGTTCAAACCATTCTTCAGAAAGGTATTCTTGTTCAAGCCCTGATCTTGCATGTATCATCAATTCATTTATACCTACATCTTTAATAAGCTTAATTTGATTTTTTATTTCTTTTTTTGTCATGTTGCCATTCCAGAACCAGAAGGGTATTATAGAAGAAGGAGTATAATTCA
The DNA here is from genome assembly GCA_964641515.1 of uncultured Methanosarcinales archaeon. Classification (GTDB taxonomy): domain Archaea; phylum Nanobdellota; class Nanobdellia; order Woesearchaeales; family CG1-02-33-12; genus CG1-02-33-12. Next base: position 4,667 of record CAZXME010000001.1, read on the forward strand.
ATGAATCAATAAAAGTTTTGCTTTCCATTGATTCGTCTTTAAAGTTTATTTCTTTGTTTATTAAGTAATCATTATAACTTTTTCTATTGCTCCGGACGTTATATATTGAAACAAAAAGCAAGACGAATAGAATTACCAAAATAATATTCCATATCTTTATAACTCTCATTTTAATATGCCAGGATTAGGATTTGAACCTAAATGCCATTTTAGATGCCCTTTTCTAGATGAGTGCATTAAACAATATTCCGCCAACTCAACAAATAAAAAATTTATTCTGTTATTTAAATAAGTTTTGTAAAGAATAATTTATCTGATTAAGGCAATTTTTTATTAGTATAACCTATTCTAAAATATTCTTAATAAAGTTTCAAAATAAAAGAGATATTTATTCACATTATAGTTTAACTTATCATTTTTTGGTCATAATAAAACTTAATCTTGTATCCTTCATTAGGGAAGCTTAGTATATATTGAGTTATCTTGTATCTAATCTCTTGATCCGTTCAAAAATGTAGGTTAAATGTTTTTGAATTGTGCTTATCTTCCACCTATATGGACTTATTGAGTTATAAACTTTTCAGAGATCTTCAACGATATGGAAATAATCATATTCTTTACACCTTAGTAAGATGTACTAAAGAGGGGGTAACCAATTTGTTTGAATTATACAAAATTAATTTTAGTTAAATAAAAAGATAATTATTTTGTACTCTCAGCTATAGCCCAGATATAATGTTTTTCCTTTTTTATGTAAAAATCATAAACTCCAAGAAACCTTGAGTATGCCTCGAGGATTATTGCTCCTATAGTCCAAAACATAAACAATGGTCTCGGCTTTAAAACCTTAAAAAGTTTTTTAATAACCAATGGCCATTTCATTGTAATTGTATTATAATTTTTACAGTTCTTTAGTTCAAGATGGCCTGCATATATCCTCCTCCTCTGCTTTATGAAATCCCTTACATTCGCAGGGCCTTTATTGTAAACAATTGCATTCTCAGCATAACAGCTATCAAAACCTTTGTTTTTTATGCTCATTGCAATGTATTCCTCATCAGCTGCTGTACACTGGATTTCACTTATTTTATTCCTAAAGGCAATCATTTCCCCAAACTTAATGTGTTCCAATGATATTTCGTGATGAACTTCCCATAAAAGATGAGCAGCAAAACCCATAAAGCTGCTTTTCTTATTTAATGGTACTGGATGGGATGCGCAAATTCCTATTCTTTCATCCAAAAGAGGCCTGCAAAGCTTTTCTATGCAATCATCTTTTGGAAGAGTATCAGCACTTTCTAAAACAAGTATTTTTGAACTTGCTATTTTAATAAAGCTGTTTATTGCTAGTGCCTTGCCTCTTCTTTTATTCCTAGTTATGAGTTTGATTATCTTGTTTTTCTTTGCAGACTTTTTTACAATTTCATTTGTCTTATCTATAATTCCATCTGAAACAACAATAATTTCTTTAATCCTAACTTTTTTAAGTTTTTGGTTTAAAAGAACTTTCAATAATCTACCAATATTTTTTTCCTCATTAAAAGTCATTATCCCAATTGAAACATTCATGGATGATTAAAAATGTTATATATTTAAATAGTTTATTAAATTAAAAATTTGAATTTTTATCAATAAAGTTTGTTATGATTATTACAGGAATTTTCATTTTAATCTTAGTGAACTTAAAATATTTGTATAATAAGGATTGCTATGTGTGCAAAAACAATGTTCTTTTTTGATTTTTTCTCTTATTTTATTTGCTTTTTTTCCAAAAAATATTTTTTTGAAATCATAATTTTCCTCGCGTAAATCACCCATAATATCAGTTCTTGTACAACATTGCCATATCTTCCCATTAGGAGAAATTTGAATTGAGGTAATACCTGCAAAACATGGGATTATTTCTTTATTTCTTAATATGGTTTTTTTAACAAAAATGTAATATTTTCTTCTAAAAAAATTCTTAAATTTTAGGATTGAGTTTTTTGAATTATTTATATCTTTGATGTACTTATCCAGAATTTTAATAGATATATCCTTGTTTGGTACAAATTTTTCTTTTATATTAAGCAATTCCTTATTCTTTTCTGCAATTTCGATACCATAATGATCTGGTTTAAGCTTATTCATGATAAACTCTTTTATTTTATCAATATGCTCAGTATTGTATTTTGAAATTATAGTATATGTACCAATAATTAAATTAAGATATTTTTTCTGCAATCTTTTTAATTCTTTAAATGTTTTAATAGCTCTTTTGAATGCACCTTTAACTCCCCTTATGTTATCATGCACCTTATTTACCCCATCTATTGATATGTTTAGGATTACTTTAACTTTTTTTCCCTTAGTTTTAGCTAATATCTTTTTGATTTGTTCAACTACTAATTTTGGTAAAGTTCCACTTATAGGAAAATTAATTATTTTTGGCTTATTATATTTCAGTATGTACCCAACAATCTCTGAAAGATCTTTTCTTAAAAACTGATTGCCGCCTGTTATAGTAATCCAAAAGGGAGCATTCCCAATATTTCTTATGATTTTTTTCCATTCTTCTTTTGTCAAATCATCTTTTGATTTTTGTTTCCAAATGTTACATGTTTTACATTTAGAATCACATTTAGAGGTAATTGAATAAGTATAACTAATAGGTAGAATAAATGTTTTATTTAATCTTCTTGATATATTAAAAATTAATAATTTGAATGGCAATAAAAGTGTTTTCATATTTACAGTCTCCTTAAAATTGTTTAAATAACCTCAACAAGATAGTATATACATTGAAAAAATCATGTTTACTTAAATAGTTTATTAAAGTAGAATCTAAATTTCAAAAGGGGATAGAGGAAACTCAATTAAAGAAGTAACTAGAAACACAATGACAGAATATCAAGATAAAATTTATTTAATGAAACCCCTAGGAAACCCCCCTTCACTTATTACATGCCCTTGTTTTTCAGGTATGGCCCACGCAGTATCCTAATAGAAGAAATTCTTGGTTTTAGAATGTTTCCTTTCCTTAATATATTTGTTTTAATGATTATTGTCTCATTCATTTGGAGAAAAGAACTAAAAGAATCAATAAGAAAAACTAAAAATAATTTTAAGATAAACAATGCTGGCAAAAAATAAAAAGTATACTACTCAAGAATAGAAAAACATATATAGTAGTATTATTTTAAAATACTTAATGAAATCACTTACAGAAAGGGTTTTAGAATTTAATGAAAAGTGTTCTCCTAAACTAAAGAATGCTATTTTTGATGCAAAGATTAAGCTTGCTTATCTGCAGGAGTCTATCAAGGAAATTATTCCTAAAGCAAATAAAGAAAATATTGGCAAATTAGCAGGTATATCATTTGCTAGTGTCACAGCAGCTATATTTTACTCTGTTGATGGATTTACCTCAGAGACAACCAATGTTTCAGAGGAAATTGATGTAAAAGATTATATTAAAAATAAATTTTCTTCCCCCAGGGTTAATATATATCTTAAATCTCTTGAGAACCTTGATTTATCTGAGATAGAATTTATTGATAATTTACAAAATTTGTCATCAAAAAATAAACAAGAATTTTATGCAAAAGAAGTTTATAATAGTGGAGTAACACAAGAACTCCTAGAAAAACTGAAAGAGGAGTTTATGAACTATCCGCAGAGAAGCTTTGTTCAAAGATTAAAATTAGGAAGAATTGATTTATCAAATAATGATGATTATGTTAATACTGCTTTAGGTCTGATGGGAAAATATCCTGACTGGTTTTATTCTTATATGGGCACCCATTCAAATGGGAAATATAAAGCTGATGCTTTATTAAATCTTATTCAAATTGCCCATGAGATAGAACCTGAGACTGGTATGGATGCTAACATACTTTTGAATAAATATTATAAGCTTATAGCTATTGCATCAAAAAAAATGCCTGTATTCTATAATAATGCCTGTAGATTTGGATATAATGAATTGGAAAAACAAGGAGAAGGTCCTTTGTTTGATTTTAAGCTTGATAAGAATGAATATAATTTAGTTAAAAACCATATTCTTGATTTAGTAAAAAATCATGAAGCTAAGATTCTTAGTTTGAATCTTGCAGAAGAACTTAAAAAATCAAGTTCTCTTGTGTTACCTTATGAATTATCTCATAATTAATCAAATATCCACAACTAATAATAAATTTAAAATAAATTTCTTAATATTATCTAAATAACAATTTAACTAAATAACCTAACTAAAAGTAATCTGACCTTTCTTGATAAACCAAAAAAGTATCAACTCAAGAATAGAAAAGTATTAATACATAAAAAAATAAAAAATAAAGATTATATATAACTCTTATAAAAAAAAACCAAAAGATTTATATATTAATATACATATTTGGGTATTAGGATTAAAGTAAAGAGGTAATTAAATGGCAGAAGATATACCAAAGGCAACAATCGCAGTTTTGCTTGTTCTTACAATTCTTGTTTCAGTAATAGGCACATGGACAGTGCTGGAATCTATTAGTATAAAAGAAAATACTACCCCTATTAAAAAAATAGTTAGAGCATCAGAGGGAAACGTTAAATTTACTATAGAAGAAAAACCAGAACTATTAGAAAATAATACTAAGTTTGAAATAAAATAAAGAGGGCAAAAATGGATGAAATATCAAACAAAACCTTAGCAATTTTACTTATAGGGGCAATAATTATTTCATTAGGTGGAACATTAATAAGCTTAAATAGGCTTGCTGGGATAAAAGTACCCCTAATAACAGGATTTTATGGTAGTGATGAAGAAGCGATTGTACAGCTTGATATAGAAGGAACTGTGCAGGTTAATTTTACAACAGATACTATTGACTGGGGAAGTGGATATGTTAATAGTACTGTGGATTATTGCGTGTTAAACAGTTATGATGCAGCCATAGGTGACAACTGCACAAGTTTTGATCCACAAACAGCTGGTCTTATATTGGAAAATATTGGATCATTTAATGTAACACTTAACATAAGCATGAGTAAAGATGCAGCTGCTTTTATTGGAGGAAGTGGTCCTGTGTGTAAATGGAATGTAAGTAATTCTGAAACTAACTCCATCGCTACTAATGCCTGGATGGTAACACCAGGTGATTGGCAAACCTGCTCAACAACACATATAGCAGTATGTAACAACACAGATAATGGTTTTCTTTATGGTAATTCAAATGATGAATTACACTTTGATGTACTTGTTAGTATACCCCACCCATCAACAGGAGTGGATCCGGGAGCCAAAACAAATGTGATGACTGCAACAGCCACTATGGTTTAAAAATATATTTTTTTCTTTTTTATATAATATTTTATAATGATTAATATGGTTAAAACAATTAAAATAATAATATTAGTTATTTTTGTATTAGTTTTTACTCTTACTTTTGTTAATCCAATATATGCAGTAGGGATACATGTCCCTAACAATAATGAAATAGATTTTGAGCCAGGGCTTGAAAAAACAATTAATTTTGCAATTACCCCATCAAAAATGGATGTCAAGCTTTCTGTTTCAGGATATTTAGCAGAATACGTAACTTTAAGCAAGACTTTTATCAGTTCTGATAGCAGTGACAAAACATTTAAGGTTATAATCAAACTGCCAGAAATGATTGAAAAGTCAGGGCACCATAAGGTTTGGATTACAGCAGAAGAAGTGATTAATGAATCAAAAATAGGTGGCACTGTTGGAACATCATGCAATGCTAGAGCTTATATACGGGTACATGTTCTTAATCCAGGAAAATATGTTGAAATGAGCCTTAGTGCTCCAGATGTTAATATCAATGAACCAGTTAATTTTGCTGTTAATGTAAAAAGTTTTGGAGAGGAAGATATAAACAGCATAAAGGCAGCAATAGAGGTTTATAACCCAAATAATAAAAAACTTACAACTGTTTATACAGAGGAAAAATCATTAAAATCTAATACAAAGGAAATCCTGCATGCACAGCTTAATACCAGGGGGTACCAAGCAGGCACATATCAGGCTATTGCAACCTTGAATTATGATGGTGAAACAAAAGAAGATAAAAAAAGTTTTAGGATAGGAGAGCTTAATATTAAGATAATAAATTATACAAGAGAGTTTGAGAAAGATAAAATAAATAAGTTTGATATTGAAATAGAGAGTGAGTGGGGCAACAGTATAAAGAATATTTATGGAGAAATAAAAATAAACAATAGTGTTATCAGAACACCTAACATAAACTTGGACCATTGGGAGAAGAAGATAATAACAGCCTATTGGGATACTAACAATGTTGAAACAGGATTTTATTATGCGGAGATGACTATTTATTATGAAGATAAGACAACAGTAGAAATAGGTAAGGTTAATGTTGTTGATAAAAAAGAAGTATTAGTTGAAAGACCAGGAATAATAATAACAAGTCTTAGCACAACAACAATATTAATATTAATTATTATCTTGCTTGTTATTATAGATATTATCTGGATTACAAAAAAAAGAAGTAATGAAAGAGAACAAAAGAAAAGAAGGAAGTGACTACAGTGAAAAAAAATCATATTTTTATCTTGTTGCTTGTTACTGCACTAATAAGTATAACAGCTACAATTCTTTTTTATTCATTTTATAAAATAGCAGATGTAAAAGAAATTAATATGACCCTCATAGTTGGAGATCATGCTGGTCTTGATGTAAATACTGAAAAATTAGCCTTTGGCATGGTTATGCCTGCAGGAAACTCATGCACAAGATATATTGTTTTATCAAATAAAAAAGATTATCTATTAAATGTTCATATTAATTTTTACGGCAGCCTTGCCGAATGGATTTCTGTATCAGAAAATCATTTTGTTCTCAAACCAGACGAAGAAAAAAAACTGTCATTCTCAGCCACTGTCCCAAGAAGTACAGCCTATGGCAATTATACTGGCACAGCAAAGTTTGTTTTCAAGAGAATATAGTAAGGGTTTATTATTAATTTACGCTTTTGTTCATCATTAATGAAAATATTGATTTCTTTTAATTAGTTGATAATCAACAACAAAAGGTTTATATATGAGTTATGTTGATAATAAACATAGATGTTTTCAGAAATCAGGAAAGAAATAAAGCAATTAAAGGAAATCTGCAAGGAAAAAGAGGTCATTGATATAGTCCTATTGGAGCGTAGTGGAAAAGAAAAAACAAGCAGGATTGATTTGGCAATAATTTTTAAGGATAATTACACTAAAAATATTCTTCTTAGGGTAAAGGAAATTTGTAATAAAAAACAAATAAAAGTAAATATAAAACCTTTATTAGCTGATAACATATTTAAAAATTCTTTTTATCTAAAGGTGGTTCAAGAAGGATTCAGCATAAAGGAAAATAAGCTTATTAGTGAAACACTTAATATAGAAACCCTTATCCTGGTAACATATGACCTAAAAACACTTAATCATTCTAAAAAAACACTTTTTGGTTATGCATTAAAAGGAAGGAAAAATCAAAAAGGCTTCCTGGATTCATTAAATGGGAATACTGTTGGAAGAAATAATGTTTTGATTCCAATAAATAGATTAGGTGAATTAAAAGAATTTATGCAAACATGGCAGGTTAAATATTATACTCAAAGATTTATGAGAACAAATGAAAGGAAATAAGAGGAGAGGAAAGGAAAGGGAATACGGCTGGAGAGAAATAAAGAGCAGAAAGCATATATCAAATAATATAGTTGCAATACTTATTATTTTATTCATGCTAATATCTATATGGTTTAATTGGACTATTTATAAAAATGCAGAAGCCCCTGTTAAATTGCCCAAAATAATTGGCAAGGCTTTGAGTACAGCAATAATCAATTTTTGCTTAGGAAGAGAACCGCCAATAGTGGCTATTATTTATCCAAATGGTGAAGAAATTATAAATGGAACAATAGATGTGAATGCAAGTGCAAGCAGAAGGAATAAAGATGAGATTATTAATACATCTTTTTATTATGCCGGTTTTTCAAAATTTATTGGAATTGACACAGATGATACTGATGTATATTACAATCATAGCTGGGATACTCTTACTGAAAGTGATGCAAACTGTATTTGTAAAATATTTGCTAAGGCATATAGCAATGAGAGCATATGTGATGAAATATTTGGCAGTGATGGTTCTAATTCCTATTTCTCAATAAACAATATTGATGTTGAGCCAAGATGGGATAATTTCAAGAACAGCTTAACAACTAATTTCTCAGAATTTGCAGATCCATCAACCTTGGGAGATTGGACAGCAATAGAAAATGCAATTATTGGCATTCCAGACAAAGGATTAATAAATTTCTCTAACCAGATAATAAATTTTGATGATGCAGACCTTGATTCATACATTAATATATCATACAATTATTTAAGCCTTAATGCGTCTCTTAGTGCACTGCCATGCCTAAGCAGATCAGCAATTTTAACATTATACCTAAATTTTATAAATCCAAAAATATTGGCAGATGGAGAGGATTGCTCAAGTCCAAATCGCAGTCTTTCAAATTGCACAATAATAAGCTATTCTAATGGGAACCTAATATTTAATGTAACAAATTTTTTATATTCATATTCTGCTGCTGAAAATGCAACCTTAATGTTAGAGATATGGGACCAGACAGATAATCTTACAAAATATATAAATGATGATATAACATTTTTTGCTAATTTTAGTGATAATATTTATAGCAATCCTATTAATGGGACATCCATATATTGCAACATCAGATTTAATTTAACAGGCAATTATAATGAGCCAGTTTATATGAATTTTAATCATAGCTCTTTGTTATATGAATATACTAAATCATTTAGTTTACCAGGAACTTTTGGTTATCTTGTTTTCTGCAATGATTCTTATCATAATTGTTATAATTTTAGAACCATAAACAAAACAGACAATTTCACAATAACTAATAGGGCTCCTGTGTTAATTTCACTTATGCCTAATGAGACATGGAATGAAGATACAATAATTACTGGCCGTGACCTGGATGATTATTTTATGGACCCAGATGGAGAAGCATTGACATATACAAGTACAGTAGTTCCAAATATTAATGTTTCAATAGATAATATAACACATGTTATTACTTATATTCCTGATGCAAACTTCTATGGCAACAGGACAATAAAGTTTTATGCTTATGATCCACATGATGCAGTTGCAGAAAGCAATATAATTTATCTTTTTGTGATAGATGTTCCGGAAGCAGTCTCTATGCCTGATAGTAGCGGTGGAGGGGGCGGAGGATCAGGTATCATCTGCACGGAATTGTGGGAATGCACTGAATGGGGCAAATGCCTTCCATCTGGGATACAAATAAGAACATGCAAAGATCTTGCAGATTGCGGAACAGAGTTTAGGAAACCATTTGCAAGCAGGGCATGTAAATATATTGGAACATGTTCTGATTTAATAAAGAACTGCCATCATGGCTTATGTGAAGAAGGTGTAGATTGCGGTGGGCCTTGTCCTGCATGCCCAACTTGCTTTGATGGAATACAAAACCAGGGTGAAACAGGAATTGACTGTGGTGGCCCTTGTAAGCCATGCCCAACATGCTTTGATGGCATACAAAACCAAGGTGAAGAATATATTGATTGTGGAGGACCTTGCCCTGCGTGCCCAAGCTGTTTTGATGGAATAAAAAATTGTCATGGTGGCTTATGTGAAGAAAAAACTGATTGTGGGGGTCCATGCCCTACCTGCAAGGAAATAGAAATACCTGCTGTTGTTAAAAGAGCTATATGGCCAACCATACTATTAATAATATTGCTTATTTTAGCAATAACATTTGTTATAATTAAATATCATAGATATTATCAGCCTTTTATTGCAAAAATATTAATGAAATTTATACCTTTTATTGTTTTGTTTAAGAAAAAGAAAAAAGAGGTACCAGAGGAATTAAAAGAAAAGGAATCAATATTATTAAGGTTGGACAAACTTGAAAAGAGCATTGATAAAAAAGCTATAGATGAACTTTCAAAAGAATTTGTCAGAATAGTCAGGGATTTCCTAAGTAATTTGCTAAAGATAGAATATGAATTTACCTATGAAGAGTTTTGCAAAGAGATAGAAAAACATAAAATTTCAACCCCATTAAGAATAATGCTGATAACTTTCTTCAAAAAAATATCTGAAATAAGCTACAAGGGTTATAAGATAGAAAAGCCAGAATTAAGAGAGATGATTAAAGAAGCAAGGATTATAATCAAGCTTGGTTCAGAGGAATATTTAGAAGGCAAAACAGAAAAAGAAGGGCTAAATAAAACTAAACTAAAGAAAAAACAGAATATTAAGAAAAAATCTAAGTTAATGCTGGAAATATACAAGGATTTAATTAAAGCAAAAAAATCAATAAGAAAATCAGATATTGATTCTGCAAAGCTTGCTTACATAAGGATAAAAGAACTTTATGAAGAGCTGCCTGTTAAGGATAAAAAATATATATATAAAAAAATTGTCTGGTTATACAATAAGATAAAAGAAAGGGCATTGGATAAAGTTAAAGTAAATTAAATAAAAAAATGATAAAACCAAAAAAAAAAATAAATAAGAAACAGTTGAAGTCAATAGTTATCATGTTTTTAGTACTTAGTGTTATATACTCTATTAACCTAATAAATCAAGAAGGAGTTGAAATTTTTATGCAAGATTTCAGCAAAGACATAATGCCCATTTTTAATTTTATCAAAAATCCCAGAATAACAGGTTTTGCTACAGTTTATGGGAGTAGCCCACCATCTTTTAATCCGAGCCCCCCTGATTATAATTTAACAGAAGACCAGCTTTTTGAGATTCAGTTAAATGCAAGCGACCTAGACAATGATACTATTACATTTACAGATAATTCTGATGCACCTGAAGTTAATTGGATTGTGTTTGACATGAATGGCACTGGCTTTATTTCTTTTACACCAACAAATGATGATGTTGGTAATCATACAATAGGCATTAGTATTGAAGATGGAACTAATGACCCTGTAACAGAAAATGTTATTTTCAGTGTTGAAAATGTTAATGATCCCCCACAAATATTGAATTACACCCCAACAAATCTGGCTCCAGAAACAACAGAAAATAATACCCTTGGCTTTTCATTTGAATATAATGCAACTGACCCTGATATTCCTTATGGAGATTATCTGACAATAAGATGGATTATTGATGGAGTTGTTGATTCAACAATAGTTAATGAAAGTGGCGGCTCCTGGAGCTTTACAACAGGATTTTGCGAGCCCAGTTATAGAAATATAACTCTTGAAGTAAGTGACACAGAAAATGAAACAGACAGTATAACATGGAATCTAAGTATAATTAATGTCAACAGAGAGCCAATCTGGAATGGAACAATAAGCAATATCTCCTGGGAAGAAGACACTAACCTAATAAATAACATCAGCCTGGATGATTATTCTTATGATCCTGACTATAGTGAGTGTGGTGACAATCCTGACTTTTCATCAACAGGCAACACAAATATAACAATAAACATAGGCTCAGTAACACCCCATTATGTAAGCTTTTATCCGGACTCAAACTGGTTTGGTACAGAAGAAATATTTTTCATAATAGATGATGATTATGCAACAGCAAACAGCAATAATTTGACATTGAATGTAACTAATGTTCAGGACCCGCCAGAAATAGAACCAATACCAGACCAGCAGGCATATTGTTATGCTGTTTTTAGCTATCAGGTGGCTGCATCTGATCCGGATAATGATACTCTGACCTATTATGATAATACAACTTTGTTTGATCTTAATCCCTCAACAGGGCTTATTAACTTTACTCCAATAAGCGATAATATTGGCAACTATTCAATAAATATAATAGTGGGTGATGGAACATATAATTCATCTACTTTAATGAACCTTTCAATTTTTAATAATACTGCTCCAGTTATTGATTCAATAGCTAACCAGACAGGTGGGGAAAATGCCTTATTTGAATTAACAGTGACTGGTTCTGATACTGATGGTGATAGCCTTACATTCTCAAGCAATTACAGTAAGATGTCTACCTCTGCTCAAATTAATGAAACAGCTGCAAAATTCAGCTTTACTCCAAGAGATGTAGACACAGGTAATCACACAATTCTTGTTACAGTAACTGATGTAAAAGGAGCCATGGACTCAACAACCTTTGTGCTTGAGGTGTTAGATATCAATAATGCTCCTGTGCTTGATCCAATAGGGAACAGGACAGCAAAAATAAACAAAACCTTTAGTTTAGATGTCAATGCAACAGACATAGACTCTAAGGATATATTAATTTTTAGTGACAATACAACTTTGTTTGATATTAATTCCTCAACAGGGCTTATTAACTTTACTCCAAACATAAGCCAAGAGGGAAATTACTCTGTTAATATTTCTGTATCAGATAATGCTGTTTTTTCAAAATCAGATTATGAGATTGTGATATTTACAATTACTCAAAACAGGGATCCAATAATTGATACAATAGGAAACCAGACTGCAATGGAAGATATTAATTTTAACCTAACAATAAATGCATCTGATCCTGACGGAGATACCTTAACATTCAGTGATAACACAACTTTGTTTGATATTAATCTCTCAACAGGGCTTATTAAATTTACTCCAAACATAAGCCAAGTAGGGCTTTATAGCATAAAAATTAATGTTGATGACGGGGATAATGGAACATCGTCAGCAACATTCTGGTTAAATATTAATGCAGTAAATGATCCCCCTTATTTTGATCCTTCTCTTAAGAATCAAACAGCAACAGAAGGTACATTATTTTATTATGATATTAATGCAAGTGATGAGGAAAATGATATATTAACATTCAGTGATAACAGCAGTTTATTTGATATTGATAATACAACAGGAATTATCTCCTTTATTCCCACAAATGATGATGTTGGAAACCACTCAATAAATATTTCAGTAAGTGATAATAGCGGTGTAACAAGCTCTGTTATAATCCTTACAGTACTAAACCTCAATAGTCCACCTAATATAACATCTTATTCTCCAGTTAACTTAACACCAAATACAGCAGAGAATTTATCATTGCAGTTTAGTGTTACAGCAACAGATGATGACTTTGTTTACGGAGATGTTTTAACATATACATGGTATATAAATTCTGTTAACCAGTCATCAAACCAATCATGGCTTTATGAGCCGAATTTTACAGCAGCCGGGCAGCACAATATAACAATAATAGTTTCTGATAACTCCAATGAAACAGACAGTATAACCTGGAATGTAAGTGTTAACAACACAAACAGGCTGCCGAGCTTTGGAATAGTAACACAAACAACTGAAACTGATTTCAGCTCTGGGACAAATAGTAATACAAATATAACATCCCAATCTGGAGATATAATCCTTAATAAGCAGAATTCAACTGATTATTATTCACAAGGCATATTTATATCATCAGCAATAAATCTTCGGGCAAGTGGTAACATGAACATAACCTACATTAATTTTAGCACAACAATGCCTGCAGGAGCTAACATAACACTGCAGACAAGAACCTCAGCAACAGAATCTGGCTTAACTAATGCAAGCTGGAGTTCTGCTTATGTTAATAATTCATTAATTGAATCAGAGGATTATCAATATATACAATATATGGCAAATCTTTCCACAACAAATACTATTGTAACACCAACATTGCATGATGTAAGTGTAAATTATATTATATCTGATTTCACAGGAAATGAAAATATAATGTATATTAACTTGATAGACCTTGATGATTACTTTTATGATGATGATACAGATGATACAATAACCTATAATGTAAGCGGGAATTCAAATATTGATATTTCAATAGGAAGTGATACACACAAAGTTACACTCATACCTAAAAGTGATTGGCATGGCTCAGAAACAGTTTATTTCACAATGAATGATAATTATAACACCACAAGAAGCAATGATATAATTTTAACATTTGTAGAATATGAAGGCATAACACCAGGCCCAACAATTATTGTCAGTGGAGGAGGATCATCAACAATATTCAAAACAAAAAAAGTGGAAGTAGAAAAGCCATATTCATTTAATCTTATAACCCCTTTAACAATGACTATGTATGAAAATGACACTGTTATTGCCCCAATAACACTAAACAATTATGGAGATACAACATTGAACGAAATAAGTTTAACATCTTCTGTCAACAGCAGCCTTATTAAATTAAAATTTACCAATGATTATTTTGAAACAATAGAAAAAAAGACATCTGTTAAAACAAACCTTATTATAGAATCTTATACTGCATTGGGCTCATATGAGGTTGTTGTGTTTGCAGATGTAAAAGACCCCGAGTTTAATGATTCTGCTAAATTTTTTATGAGCTCAATAGAGCTTGGCCAATGGAGCCAGAAAGAATTTGAAACCAAAATAGCATTTACAAGAGATTTGCTTGAGGAAAACCCTGAATGCCTTGAACTGAATGAGCAGCTTGTAGATGCACAAAAATTAATAGCAAAATCAGATTATAAAAGAGCACAATTATTAATTCAATCGGTTGTGGATACTTGTAGATATTTAATAACTGCCAAAGAACCAATAATAGAAGGACCAACTCATGAGGAAATTCAGAAAAAACAAACAATACTTATTGCAGCAGGCATAGGAATATTATTTATCATATTGTTAATTCTTTATTTAGTTTCACACAACAAGCCGCAGAAAAAACATAAAAAAAAGTATTAATTTTTGTTATCGGGAACAATTTCCTTGTATAAGAAAAGAACATCATCATAAATTTCTTTTTTATTTTCAATATTTAGGTGATTATACTTTTCTTTAATCTTTACGTACAACTTCCTGCTACTTTGAATGTTATTATTATCAAGTAGGTCAAATGCTTTAATAAGCATATTATGTATTTGCTCTAGCCTGTTTTTTTCAATATTTATTTTAAATTTAGGGGATATATATTGTATCAGGGCTAACAAAACATTTTGTTTTTTTCTCCTCGTTTCTTTGGGTGTTAATATTTTTTTGGATTTAAAAAACCTTAATATTTTACAAAGTTTTGTTTTTTTAACTTCTTCTTCATTAAATGTCAGTTTCTCAAATAATTTTAAAAAATCACCCAATAGTTTCTTAAGTTCCTGCTCAGACAGGGTTTCATCACTATATTCAACAACAGATAACTTTTTTAAGAAAAAAAGAATTTTTTCTTTCAAATTTTTGTCTATTCTTTTTTTCTCCAATTCTTTGCTTAATTCTTCAAATGTAAATTCATACTTAATTTTGAATAATTCAGCAAAAAAAAGCCTCACAAGATGAAAGAATTGTATAAAATTGTCATCCTTATTTTTTTTAGAAAAATGTTTTTTGAATGATTGTATTCTTTTAAAAGTGTTATTTTTCACTACGTCAATTCTATCAGGCTTTTTCCTTTTCCTTTTAAAAGGCGTTAAATTCATCTTAATTTTAAATTATTAAATATTCCTATATAAATCTATCGTGTGATGTTTCACTCTTCTTGAGTAGGATAAGAAAATATAAATATTAGGAATTACTTAATCAATATATGGATGAAAAAAAAAATTCTGAAAAGATAATTAAAGATCAAAAGATTATTAATGAGATAAAAAAAGAAGTATCAAATATAATTGTTGGTCAGGAAAAAGTAGTTAATGGTTTCTTAAGAGCACTATTAGCAAATGGCAATGTGCTTGTAGAAGGTGTTCCCGGGCTTGCTAAAACACTTATTGTAAGGGCATTATCTGCTGTTATGGGGTGTGGTTTCAGCAGAATCCAGTTTACGCCAGATCTTTTGCCAACTGACATAATTGGAATAACTGCTTATGAGCGTGAAAGGGGGTTTTATGTCCTTAAAGGACCAATATTCAGCAATTTCATTCTTGCTGATGAAATAAACAGAGCACCTCCAAAAGTGCAATCTGCTTTATTAGAATGCATGCAAGAAAAACAGGCAACAATTGGAAAAGAAACATTTAGTATGCCAATGCCTTTTTTTGTTCTTGCAACTCAAAATCCATTAGAACAAGTAGGTGTTTATCCCCTTCCAGAAGCACAAATTGACAGATTTTTGTTCAAGATTGAAATAGGATACCCTTCTATTAATGAAGAGCAGATTATCCTTAATAAAAATATAACAACAAAAAAGTTTGAAAATTTTACCTTAAAACCTATTATGTCCACTGAAAAAATATTAGAATTGCAGGACGATGTAAAAAAGGTTTATCTTGATAAAAAGATTGAGAAATATATTATTCAGATAATTGATGCAACACGAAATCCAAATAATTATAAGGTTAAACTTGGAAATTATATAAATTATGGCGCCTCTCCAAGGGCATCTATTGGATTGTTTATTGCATCAAAAGCAGAGGCATTAATGAATGGCAAGACTTTTGTAACACCCCAGGATGTAAAAGAGGTTGCATATGATATTCTGAGGCATAGGCTTATCTTAAACTATGAGGCACAATCAGAAAATATTAAGGTTGAAGATGTGATTTCAGAAATTCTGGCAAGAGTTCCTGTTCCATAAATCCTGCTTAAAAATGGAAGAATTAAAGCTTAATTTAAAGCCCCTTATTAAAAAATTAGAAATATCAACTAAAAGAGGATTTATAGATATCTTAACTGGCTCTTATAAAAGCACATTTAGAGGTAAAGGCCTGGATTTTGAGGGTTATCGAAGTTATATTTCTGGTGATGATGCTAACACGATTGACTGGAAAGCAACCTTAAGGTCACAGGATTTGCTGGTTAAAGTGCTTACTGAGGAAAGAAATGTTAATATTATTTTTTTAGTTGATGTCAGCTCAAGCATGTCTTTTGCATCTATTGATAAGCTGAAAAATGAGTATGCAGCAGAGCTTGTTGCTTCACTAAGCTTTGCAGCTATACAGGCTGGTGATGCTGTGGGTTTGGTTATGTTTAATAATAAAATAGTCAAATTTCTGCCTCCTGCCATGGGCAATAAGCAGTATTTTATGATAATAAAAGCATTGTCTAACCCAAAACTCTATGATGGAAAATTTGATTTTGCAAAAGTAATAATTGACTTAATGAATTCTTTCAAAAGGGGAGCAATAGTTGTGGTAGTATCTGATTTTATAGGCCTTGGTGAGGATTGGGAAAAATACTTAAATGCTGCATCTGAAAGATTTGAGATGATTGGAATAATGGTCAGGGATCCAAGAGATTATGAAATGTCTGAAGATATTGGCCAGATAGTTATTTCAGACCCTTATTCTGATAAAGAGGTATTAATAGACACAGCAACAGTAAAGGAAGATTATGAGGCTGCTGTTAAAGAACAAATAAAATATGTAAAACATACATTTATAAAATCAAGAGCAAATTTTTTAGAATTAAGAACAGATAAGCCATTCCTGAATTATATAATAAATTTCTTTTTGATGAGGAATAAAATAATAAGATGATAATAATAAATTTTACTAATCCTTATTACTTATTGCTTTTAGTAAGCATACCCCTACTTATAATAACCCACTTCTTTGTTTTAGGCTACCTCAAGAGAAGGGCAGTAAAGTTTGCTAATTTTGAGGCAATCAAAAGAGTGACAGGAACAAAGTTTGAGCTTAAAAATGCAAGAGGAATATCAAAAAATTTGTTTTTGTTAATTGTAAGAATGTTTGTATTATTATTTCTTATATTTTCCATATCCGGGCCTGTCCTTTGGTACAGCGGCCAGGGCAGCGAGTTTGATTTTGTTATTACAATAGATGCCTCAAGTTCTATGCTGGCAGATGATTTCGAGCCATACAGGCTTGATGCTGCAAGAAAGGCATCTTCATTGTTTGTTGAAAGCTTAAAGGCGAGAACAAATATTGGTGTTGTTTCTTTTGCAGGAACAAGTTTTGTTGAACAGGATTTAACAAATAACATGGAAGAGACAGAAGATGTTATTACTGGCATAAGAATTAAAAGGGTTGGAGGAACTGATATAGGGGGAGCAATAATAACCTCTACAAATATTTTGTTAAACCAGAAAAATTCAAGGGTTATTATCCTTCTGACAGACGGGCAGAGCACTGTTGGAACACCTGTTGATACAGCTATTGAATATGCAAACAAAAATTATGTAACAATTAACACTATAGGCCTTGGCACAGAAGAAGGAGGGACATTCATAAAAGGTGATTTACTCTCAAAACTTGATGAGCCCACTCTTATTGACATAGCCCAAAAAACAGATGGTAAGTATTATAGGGCTGAGAATGAGAAAAGTTTAGCTAATGCATTTGAAGAAATATCTTCAAGTTCACAGAAAAAAATACCTGTAAATCTTTCAATGGGCTTCATGATGACCGCACTGGCATTATTGTTTATTGAGTGGGGTATGATAAACACAAAGTATAGAACATTACCCTAATTTTCGTGATTTCTTTAATTATCCTGAAAATATGCTTATTTTTTTTGAAAAAGCCATATAAAGAATTATCTCTGACTTTATTGCATAATCTTTTTGACAAAGAAGGTTAAAAAAAATAGGGGGTTAAAAAATGGAATTTAGCGAGAAAAGACTAGAACAGATAAAGAACATGCCCATAGTAGAGAGTAAGGTTTTGAAGAGCAAGGATGGAAAGTTTGTTATGCACAAGACAGTCATAACAGACATAAAGCCTGTAAAATATTATGATGCTGTTCTTGAAAAAACTCCGGAAGAAGGAGCAGAAGAGTAGGTTTTTTACTAAAAATCTGATAAGCTCTTTTGTTTCTTTTTTTTATTAATATTTTTCCATGAAACCCACTCTTTCCTGAAAATTCTTTGGTAGTTATTATAGTTTTTTTCCAGAAAACCTATTGTAATAGGGTCAGAAGGGTAACCAGAACCAATTGGCTCTTTTATTTTCTTTTGTATTTTTTTTATTTCATTATCCCTTGTTACTTTTGCGATTATTGAGGCTGCTGATACAACAGCATATTTAAAGTCTGCTTTATGTTCTACAACAAGCTCTGTTTTTATATTTTTTAAATGTTCTTTTAAAAAATTTTTATATGCTGGAATGTTGTTGCTTGGGCAGTCAACTATTGCTTTTTCTGGTTTTAAGAAGTTTATAATTTCTGCAGACTTAATAGCCTCTAACCAGTTAAGGTTAAGACTTTCTGATTTAAGGGCAGCATCTATCTCTTTTGGAGGAATTATTATTATCTTATAATTTTTTGTTGTATTGATTATTTTATTAAACATACCTTCCCTTTGAGTTGGGCTTAACAGCTTGGAATCCTTTACCCCTAGCTCCTTTAATTTACTAATGTCTTTTTCACTTATAGAAACTCCTGCCATTACCATTGGGCCAATAACCGGGCCCCTGCCTGCTTCATCAATTCCAAGTATGATTGCCATTAAGAAAAAGAACAATAGTCTTTATTTAAATGTTTTGTGAATAATAAAAAATAAGAAATAAAAAATTTAAGCTTTAATCATTTTAAGTGCAGGCTTCATATCTTTCCATGCAAGCTCAAATAATTGTTCTAGAGCTAAAGAAAAGAGCGGTGTATTTACCCAGATTCCAACATCATAGGTTGGGTGCACATCCTTGTCATCCAGAACCATAAAAATTAATTCTTTGGAATCAATAACTATAAACCTTGCATTCAATTTATCAAGATGCCTAACTTCTGCAATTCCCTTTAAGTCAGCAATAGTTGATTTGCATTCATTCGTTATTGGTGCTGCAATCCTTATTGTAACCCCCTTCTTTTTGGCTTTTTCAAGGGTTCCCTTAAGAGACTCTATCTTTCTTATCAAACCAGCAGTTGTTGTCACAATGGTAATTGTATTTTCAGCACTCTTCAATGTAAAGTCAATGTGGTTATAGAGATTGTGCCTTCCCCTTAATGAGCCAGATAAATCACTTGGCTCAACTAGTTCAACACCTTGTGTGAAAAGTGTTTTTAATTCACCCAATACTTCTGTTTTCTTAAGATCTTCTAATCTCTTAACTTTTGTTTCTGCATCTAACCTCATATTTTTCTTTACTCTTTCAACAACCTCTTCAGGTGGAACTGCCATGTATTTTATTGGCTTCCCAAATTTCATAACAACAAAGCCTTTTTTCTCTAATGATTCAAGAACATCATAACTTCTTGATCTTGGAACATTTGCTATATCACTTAACTCACCAGCTGTTGAAACCCCTCTTGATAAGAGAGCCGTCCATATTTTTACCTCATAAAGGTTTAGAGAAAAATACAGTTTTAGTCTGCTTAAAAATTCTTCTTTTACTATCATTATCTTTCACCCTCCCTCTTTTTTTATTTTTAATATAAATGAATTAAGGTTACTACTATTAATATGTTATGTTTTTTTAACATTTAACAGTCACTAACTTTTATATGTAACCACACAGTTAAAAAACCTAAGAAATAATATATATTGCTATTATTTAAATGTTATCTTTTTCTGTACTTTTTTCCAAATGAAAAGCTTTAAATAAATAAAAGAAAGTTTATCTGATTATGAACGTTTTAGACAATATAATAAAAAAAGCCAGAAAAAACCCTAAGAATATTGTTTTTCCAGAAGCATTAGATGAGAGGATTTTAAAGGCTTCTGAAATTATCTTAAAAAAAGGAATTGCAAGGGTTATTCTTTTAGGCAATCCAAAAGAAGTGATTGAGAAGGCAGATAAACTAAAGCTTAATCTTAATGGCATTAAAATAATTAATCACTTAAAATCAGAAAAATTTGAAAGTTATGCAAAAAAGCTTTTTGAGTTAAGGAAGAATAAAGGAATTAGTTTGAATGATGCTGAAAAAATGCTGAAAAATGAGCTCTACTTTGGTGCTATGATGCTGAACTGCAATGATGCTGATGGCTTAATAGGGGGGGCATCTCATTCAACATCAGAAGCAGTAAGGGTAGCTTTTCAGATAATAAAAACAAAAAAGAATGTTAAAAAAGTGTCTGGTGCTATGATTATGATAAAAAATGACAAATTGCTGCTATTTGCTGATTGCGCAATTATTCCAAACCCAAGCTCAGAAGATCTTGCTGAAATCTCAAGGCTTTCAATCAAAACATTTGAAAATCTTTTTAATAAAAAAGCAAGAGTAGGAATGCTTTCATATTCAACAATTGGCTCTGGAAAGGGAGAAGATGTGGATAGGGTAAGAAAAGCAGTAAATATTGCCAAAAAATCCGGATTAAATGTTGTTGGTGAAATTCAGCCAGATGCTGCCCTCATAGAAGATGTTTGTGAAATAAAATGTCCTAGTATTAACTGCCGGAAAAAAATTAATGTGCTTGTGTTTCCGAGCCTTAATTCTGGCAATATTTCATACAAGCTTGTTGAAAGATTAGGGAATGTAAGGGCAATTGGCCCAATACTTCAGGGCCTTAAAAAACCAATGAATGACCTATCAAGAGGATGCTCTGTTCAGGATATTGTTGACCTTGCTGCAATAACTGTCGTACAGGCCCAAAAAAGGGATTAACATGAAAATTTTGGTATTAAATTCTGGCTCAAGCTCTCTGAAGTTTCAGCTTTTTGAGGTTAAAGAAAAAGAACATGTCTTGATTAAAGGAATTGTTGATGGCATTAGATTAGATAATTCATTTATCAAATATGAAATAGAATGTAACAGTAAGAAAATAAAGAAAAAAATTAAAAACCATAGGATAGCATTAAAGAATGTTCTTGACATAATTCTGGCTAATAATATCATAAGTTCTCTTGGTGAAATAACGGCCATTGGCCACAGGGCAGTTCATGGCGGTGAGGAGTTTAAAAAAACTGTTTTGATTAATGATAAAGTTATGAAAAAGATTGAAGAATTAAGTGAGCTTGCCCCTTTGCATAATCCTGCAAACCTTACTGGAATGAAAGTTTGCAAAGAACTCCTGCCAAATGTAAAACAGGTTGCTGTTTTTGATACTTGTTTTCATAGTAATATGCCTGAAAAAGCATTTGTTTATGGGGTTCCTTATAAGTATTATAAAGAACATGGTATAAGGCGCTATGGATTCCATGGAACTTCACATCATTATGTTTCAGAAAAAGCAGCTGAAATCTTAAAAAAAGATTACAAGAAATTAAAAATAATAACCTGCCACTTGGGAAACGGCTCAAGCATTGCTGCAGTTATGAATGGAAAAAGTGTTGATACATCAATGGGTTTTACTCCTCTTGAAGGTATTGTTATGGGAACTCGCTGTGGTGATATTGACCCTGCTATAATCCTGTTTTTAATGAAAAAAGAAAAACTTTCTGTTAAAGAAATGGATAGTATATTAAACAAAAAATCAGGGTTATTGGGAATATCTGGAATAAGCCCTGATGTCAGGGTTTTATGGGATAATGAGAAAAAAGGAAACAAAAGAGCACATCTTACTCTTGATGTTCTTGCTTACAGAATTACAAAATATATTGGATCTTATATTTCTGTTTTAAATGGTGTTGATGCAATTGTTTTTACAGCAGGCATTGGAGAGAATGCATATTATTTAAGGGAAAAAATACTTAAGAATTTTGAATACATTGGCCTTAAGATTGACAAAAAAAGAAACAAAAACAATGAGTTAATAATCTCAGCAGATAATTCTAAGATAAAGGCCTTAGTAATCCCAACAAACGAAGAACTCCAAATAGCCAGAGAAACCTTTGAGTTAGTTAAATAAATTAATAATTTAACTTGTATCTTAGAATTGCTGCTATTCCGCCAAGGCCGTCGAGCTTCTTGCCGCCGTCGTGGTCTGAGCCAATTATATTCACATTGCCTTTCATGCTCTCTGTGTTTTTCATCATCTGGTCTATTTTTTCATAAGTTTTATTTAATCTTGTCTTTTGTATGAGGCCGTCTGTAACCAATAGTTTTTCAACAGCTCCTGCATTAACAGCTTTTTCTGTTTCTTTCAGGCCATAAACAGCTAAATTGTTTTTTGAGATTTCCTCTAATAAAGATTCAACTAGCTTTAGCTCTTTTGCAATCCTCTGCTGGCTCAGGACATTTTTTACCTCGGGCCTTTTCAAGACCTCATTAATTGCCTCTTTTCCAGAGCAGGAGCATGTTGCTAAAGTAATTTTGTTCTTAACTTCTTTATCTTTTATGTTTTTCATTAAATCTTCTTTCCAGAATGAAGGACTTGCCAGTATTATGTTTTCAATCTTGTATCTTTTAACATAATCATAAAGCTTGTTTACAACCTCTGCATAAAAGTTTCCTGTTTTTGTTTTTACATCGGCTTTTTTCTCAACATCCCCTTTAATCTCAGATAACAGACTAAAGCCCTGTCTTTTTAAAAGCCCAAAGCATACATCATCCCTGTCAAGAACACAGATTAGTATTTTTTTGGTTTCAACTGAGGCCTGTTTTATTTTCTCAATCTGGAAGCTTAGCCATTGCTTTTTTATTAGTGTAATTATAGAACCCTGCTCAAGGTTAAATGTGTGGTATGAGCCTTTTTGTATATCTTCTGGACCTTGGGTTATAGTTCCTGAAACCCTCAAGACAGAAGAATATTCATGAAATTCTATACTTTCAACTTTTATTTCAATGAAAATAGTTTTCTTGATAATAGTGGATTTTCTTTGGTCATTATCCCCTATTTTTATTTTTCTTATAGTCTTGCCTTTAACAAAATCATCTGGCTCTATTATATGGCTTAAACACCAGAGGTCATCCATATTCTCTATTTTGAGTTTTGCTTCCCCTTTCTTCAAATTAAAGTGTATTTGTTTCATACCTTTAAAATAGGAAAACTTATATATATTAAGTTATCTATTTGATGTAGGTGATCATACATGAATTTAACTATAAAAAGTAAAAAAGCTGATAATACCATTACTAGCGCTGGAGGTGCAATGGGACTTGTTTCCCTTATGGTTGGATTTATCATATTATATATTATATTTCTTCCGCCAGATGAAAGGGCAAAATTATTAGGAGAAAATGAAACTGTTGTAGAAGCTGAAGAAAATGCTAGTGTAGAAGATGAAGAAAACATTTTAATGCTTGAGTACCCTGGAAGAATTGATTATCTAAAAGAAAAAGAATATGAGCACGATATTTCCTGGTTTCATTTATATAAAACAATAGATGCACAGGAATTAGATACTATCAATCCGTTTGTTATAAGGCATGGGTTATTTGATGAGGTAAAAAAAGAAATTCCTTTAAAGATATCAGATTTGAAAAATACAGAAAGTATTTTATTATCATTTACAGCAAAAAAGTATGATGGATTACTAACTATAAAATTAAATGATGTTAATATATTTGAGAGTGAAATAACAACATCAAATCCAAAACCAATCAAACTTAAAAAAGATTATCTTGAAGAAAATAATATATTGGAGTTTAGTGTTTCTGGAACAGGGATTAAGTTTTGGTCAACAAATATTTACAGCTTGGATGATATCAAAATAGTTGGCGATGTTGCCGATATAAGCAGGCAGGAAAGCAAGAATATATTCTTTATAAGCGAGAATGAAAAACTAAATTTAGAGAGAGCAAAACTCAGGTTTTTGCCTGAGTGCGAACAAGGGGATGTTGGAAAACTTGATATATTAATTAATTATCAAGAAGTCTTTTCTGGAGTGCCTGACTGCAAAACAATCAATATGTATACTTTCTCACCATCAGTTTTACATAAAGGTGATAATAATATTGTTTTTAAGACAGACAAGGGCTCTTACCTTATTGAACAAATAAAGATAACAACTGACCTTAAAGAGCTAAGTTATTCAACATATTATTTTCCGATTAATGAAACAACAATTGAAAAGATTGAAGGGGATGAATATGATGCTGTGTTTTCTATTGAATTTATAGATGACAAAAAAGACAAGGAAATGAACATCAACATAAACAACAGGATGATTTATGTTGATACAGATGAAGTAGATTATTACAAAAATATAGATGACTATGTAAAAGAAGGCAACAATTTCATAAAGATAGAGCCATTATCAATGCTTGATATTGTTGAGTTAAAAGTAGAGCTTGAAGAATGATTTTTTTGTTTTTCTAAAAAAGAGGAGTTATGCCAGGAGAAAGAGATGCAATATCGGATATTGTAAAGGGATGGTCAGGTGCGGCTGGAGCAAAGCTTGGTTCTATAAATTGCTTTTTTATTTTATGCCTACTTTTTCATATGTGGGATGTTTTAACAGACTTTAGAGAACTTAGCGCAAGGATAGTTGTTTATATATTACTCTTAATCATTGGATGGCTTACAATATTCAAAAAAGAGCAGGGTGTTATGGATATTGCTGACCTCAAGATGCCAATAATACTTTCAACACTTGCTTTTTTTATACCATATTTAGGAAATGTAATACCTTTTTTTGCAAGGTCCCAGACATTTCATACAATGATTATTTTTCTGCCTGTCTGGGTAATATATGTTGGTTTTGCAATGCAGGAAACAAAGTTTATTGTCTTCTTTAGATGGGTGCTTATTTTCTTTTGGCTGATATTATTTCTTCCCTCAATATTTATTGGTATTTCAACTGACTTTCATATAAGGGATATTGAATCAACAGTCAATGTACAACAGACAATAGTTGATGCAACAAGGGATTGGGGAAGTAATTTCAAAAGATTCTGGAAAAATGTTCTAGATATCCCAGCAAGAATTGGAAAAGAATTCCAACATATGATAATGTATGCAACAGGAGACTATTACACAGGTAAGGTTGATGAATATGAAAAAGAGCCAATAGGGGTTTATCTTGAAGACTTAGAATCAACAGACCCAGTGTTTTTCCAAGGCGAGAATATAACTGTTTGGGGAACTCTTAAAGCAAAAACTCTTGATGATAAAATAAATATAAAGGTTTCATGTTATGCAAAAGAAGGAAGCAAAGAAGTTATGGGAAATGTTATGCCTACTGAATTCAATATATATGATGAGGAAATTGAGGATATTAGCTGTGTATTCAGTGACCTTAAGCCAGGAAAGAAGGATGTTGTATTTAATGCTGAATTCAATTTTGAGACAATGGCTTACTTAAAGCTTTATTTCATAAACAGAGAGACCTTAAGGGGTTTCAAAAGAGATAATATTGATGTTTTTGATTTTTATGATATAGATCATATAAATCCAGTTGCAATATATACTAATGGACCTATAAGAATGGGAATGGGAATAAAAAAAGAGCTTCCAATTGGAGTAGATACTGATGAAGAAAATATTCCATTTTCTTTAGGAATAACCCTCCAGAATGATTGGGGTGGAATAATAAAGGATGTAACTGAGTTAAATGTTTATTTGCATGATAGCATGGGATTAATAAGGTGTGACCATGAATTCGAAAATATGGGGCATGTAGATGAGGAACAGGCAAGTTATAATGTTTATAGTTTAGTTGTTCCTAACAGAAGAACACAAAATATATCTGATTATGAAACTATTACATGTAGTGTAAATGTCCTTGATCCTGAAAGTTTGCTTGGTGGCGAGGGTATAATAACAAGATATTTCAGAGTCTCAACAAAATACATTTATGAGCTTGAAAAATCAACTTCTGTTGAGGTAGAGGAAACAGAAGGGTATGAAGCAGCTCCGGATGTTGATGAGTTAAAAGAAGTAAAAGAGAGTGAAGAAATAAAGAAAGAATGTGACAGTATAGAAAATTGTGATGATTACAACAATGAAAAGAAATACTATGATTTATATGATTTTAGCACCAGGACATGGTGTGAGGCAGACCCATGCGGCCTAAAAAACTGCTATTGGGATGAAACCAAGATGAAATGTATGGAAAAAGAAGAAGAGGAACTAGAAGAAGGGGAAGGAATGGAAAAACCTGTTACTAAAATTACTGCGACAAAAGAACAAATAGATAACTACCTCAAAGAAAAAGCTGGTCCAAAGCTTAAGGACGCTGGTGACATTTTTTATGAATATGGAAATTATTATGGGATTGACCCTGCTTTTGCTATTGCGGTATCTAAACAAGAAACATCTTTATCAAAAGATACTTGTGCAAGTATCTCGCAAGATTGTAATAACTTTTTTTGTATGACTCATGATGCAGCTAAAATTACTGATTTATCTACTGGAACTTGTGGAACGTGGGCTAGTTTTAGCAGTGTTGATGATGGAATCAGAGCTTTTTATATATATATTAAAGAAGGATATCTTGAAAGAGAGAAAATAGGAGAAAAGCCTCAAACAACTCCTGCAGAAATAACTTGTGCGTCTGGTTCGGGATTTACAACGCATTGTTATTGTGGTACTACTCTTGAAGAACATGATGATTGGGCAACAAAGATTGCAAATTTCAGAGAAGAAGTATCATCATAATATCAATAATTATTTAAATAAATATTTTGAATATGATAAAATATTTGCCAATTAAAAAATAAAGATGAAACAAAACAAAAATACTGGAATTATTTTATTAGTTATAATAACATTAGTTTTCTTTTTATCTGGGTGCATAGGGCCATTTAATCTTCAAAATCCAGCTAACCAAGATGAGTTTCGTAAGGGGAATGATGGCATATTAATAAATTTTTTAGATAATGCCCCTCCAAGCGAAACATATGAAGATTATCCATTCAGTATAGGCCTTATGTTAAAGAATGCTGGAGCATATGATACAAACGGTGGAATTATTTCTTTTACAGTTGAAGAGGATTACATAGACCTGTTAGACAATAATGATATTAGGTTTAATCTAAAGGGAAAATCCCTTGCTCTTCCAATAGGGGATCAGAAAACTGAGGTAATAAGAGCAAAAGCAAAAAAAATAAGCGGGCAAAGTGAAATGCATACATCTAAAATATTAACAAGTATATGCTACCCCTATCAGACAAAAAAAAGTGTTGATGTATGCATAGACACAGACATATATAATATAAAGAATATTCAAAAAGTATGTAATGTAAAGGACATAACATTAACCACTCAGGGAGCACCAGTTGCAATAACAAAGATAGAAAGTGAAATGCTTTCATCAGAAGACGAGAATATTGTAAAACCCTCCTTTGAAATATATGTAAAAAATGTCGGGGATGGAATAGCTTTTGCTAAAGAGAAAGTCAATGATGCATGCTCTTCTGCACCATTAAAATATGAGGAATTAAATGCAGTTGAAATAAAAGTTATGATGTCTGGTGAAGAACTTCAGTGCAGGGAAAAAATATTAAAGTTAAAGGAAAATAAAGACAGTGTGAGATGTGTTTTTGAAAAAGGTATATCTACAGAAAAGTTTGTTTATACAACCCCTCTTACAATTGAATTAAACTATGGTTATTCTACCTCAATATCAAAAGACATATTAATAAAAAAAGAGTAGTCAATAGAAAGTTTTAAATACAAATCAGAGGATTATATAACAAAATGAGAAAGATTATATTAATAACCTTCATATTTCTTTTATTTCTTAGTTTTGGATGTACTCCAAAAACAGAGGACAGTGTTGATTACAGAAAAGGAACTCAGGGAATTGTTATGAATTTTATGGAAGATATGCCTCCAGCAAAGATGTATGATAACATGCCAATTGATCTTGTTGTGGAAATAAGAAACAAAGGGGCTTATCCCCAGCCAAATCCTATTACAGGTTGGGCAATTAATGTAATTAACCCAAATGCAAAAGGAATAGGCACACTCTATCTTAGTGGTTTTGATGACAAAATTGTAACAGGCATGCCAAAACAAATGAAAATTCCAGAACTTGAAGGAAAAACTTCCTATAACCTAGAAGGGGGTTTTGATACAGTTTTATTTCATGGGAATATAGTAGATCTTAGTAGCAGGAAGATCGATACTAATTATAATGCAGAATTCCTTGTAATATCATGTTATAATTATGAAACAATAGCATATCAAACAGTTTGCATTGATCCGGATCCTTATTCAATAAAGCAAAAGACAAAGGTTTGTACTGTTCCCCCAAGTTATTCATTATCTGGCGGTCAGGGAGCTCCTGTTGCTGTTACAAAAATAGAGGAGACTACTCTTGCAAACAAAATACAATTTATAATATATATAAAAAACGTTGGCAGTGGTAAGGTTATTGATAAGAACAGGCTTAATATTGACTGCCCATATTCATTAAGCAGTGAAAATCTTGATAAGGTTTATGTAAGTGGACGTGTATCTGGATACAGCCTTAGCTGTAAGCCAAGAAATCCAATCACTTTAACAAAAGGGGAGAGAATTGTTGTATGCACTATCCCAAAACCAACAATGAGCAGATCAGCATACACTACTCCGCTTCAGATTAAATTAGAGTATGGTTATTCATCATCGATACAAAGGAGTGTTGAAATATTAAACACACCCTGATTAACAGAAAAATTTATATAATCAAATAATGTATTAAAAACTGGAGGCTTAAAAAATGAAAAATTATGTTAATGTAATATTAATATGTGCACTATTGGTTTTTGCATTTGGATGCAATCAGGAAACTCCAATTTCTAAGGAAAGCCCATTTATTGGCGGAACAACAGGGCTTTTAATAAGCTATAACCAAGATGAACCTCCTGCAGAGGTTTATGATGGGGGAGATTTCCCTTTTGATGTTGTTGTTAAGCTAAAGAATGAGGGTGAATATTCAGTAAATAAGGATAAGGTTGAGATAAGACTAAGTGGAATTGATCCAAGGGAATTTGGATTATCTGATTCTGATTTTGTTAAGCATCCTGATGAAGATTTACAAGGGACTTACCAAGATTCTGAAGGAAATAAGATAGAAGGAACACCAAATTATGTTATATTCTCTGAATTAAATCACAATGAAAAATTAATTGGAAATACCCCCTATACAATAAGAGCAGATGTCTGTTATAATTATGCAACAAATGCTAGGTCAATGCTTTGCATAAAAAATAACCAGGTTGATAAAGAGGGAGATATTTGCAAGATTAATGAGAACAAAATTGTTTTTAACTCAGGCGGCCCAGTACAGGTTATAAGCTTTAATGAAATCCCAGGGGGCAAAAACAAGTTTAAATTCCAGTTTAAGATAGAACCAAAGGGAAATGGAGGAGTTTATAAGAAAGACTCAAACTGTGAACAGGCTAGGGTAAATGAAAATAAGGTTTTTGTTAGTATTGATACTGGAATGGATGGCTTAAGCTGCACAGGACTTGATGGGACTACAAGTGGCTATGTTACATTATATGGCGGAGAACGCATGATAATCTGCACTCAAGATACAGAAACAAACACTGATTTTGAGAGACCTGTTAACATAAAGTTAGAGTATGATTATAAAGAAGGCATATCGACACAGGTTCTAGTAAAGCATTCAATTTAATTTTCTTTTTTTATTCCTGCTAATGTAATCTGGCTTAACAATGCCTCAAGCTGTAAGAATTCATCAGAGCCCTCTACCATCCTGAACTCTATCTCACCGCATTTATCTATTAAGAACATCTTTTTTCTTGGTTCAATATTGATGTTTAATATCTCTTTTTGAATTTGTTTTATTATGTCTATTCCAGATAATCCATACTCAAGCATAATATCCAATAATTTGTTCCTTGCATCCTTAAATTTATTTTTTAAGGCAAGATTTAATACTTCGCCTACTTCTTTTGGCCTTGCAACAGATGCTATTGAATAAATTAATTCTTCTGTTATATTGCTGGATAATGATGCACAACTTTGCAATAGGTTTTCCAGCCTCCTGCAATCACCATTGCTGACATCATACAATGCTTCTTTTGTCTTATCATCTATGTTTAATGATTCTGCTCTTGCAATTTTTTCAATTGTTTCTATTATCTCTTTCTTGCTCAAAAACTTA
This sequence comes from uncultured Methanosarcinales archaeon, assembly GCA_964641515.1. Lineage (GTDB taxonomy): Archaea > Nanobdellota > Nanobdellia > Woesearchaeales > CG1-02-33-12 > CG1-02-33-12. Next base: position 35,395 of record CAZXME010000001.1, read on the forward strand.
AACCTGAATATTGCACATCTTGATTGTATAGGATCAATGATTTTGCTGCTGTAGTTACAGCTGAGAATAAAGCGGCATGTTCTTGTATAATTCTCCATTGTCCTTCTTAAGGCCTGCTGTGCCTCTTTTGTCAATGCATCTGATTCGTCAAGGTAAATTATCTTAAACGGAACATTGCCAATTGCTCTTGTCCTTGCAAAGTCCTTTACCTTGTTTCTTACAACATCAATCCCCCTTTCGTCAGAAGCATTTAATTCAAGAATATTCTCGTGCCAGCTGTCACCAAACAATTTTTTTGATATTACCAAAGCCAGGCTTGTCTTGCCTGTTCCTGCTGGCCCTGAAAATAATAGATGAGGCATATTTTTTTGCTTAACAAATGCCTTTGCCCTCTTAACAATTTCTTTCTGGCCTTTGATATCAGAAAATTCTTTAGGCCTATATTTTTCAGTCCAGATTGTACTTTCCATAAAGAGCATTAAATAGGTATTATTTAAATATTTATCCCTAAAAGAATTATATTATATCCTCTTCTGCTATGACAACAAAATCTCCAATCGCTATCACTGCACTAAAGGGTATTAGTATTTCGTTTTCTTTGTTCTTCTCAAGTTCCATCTTTTCTGTGTATGTTGTTGGATTGCCTAAAACAATATTTATAAGCTCCCCAGATCTTGTTTCAAATATAATATCACCAACTTCACCAAAGCGCTTACCTGTTTTGCTGACAACGGTTTTGCCTATTAATTGTTTTGAGAATTTTTTATCTTCTTCAGCCATTACATCCCACCTTTATATGATTTTTAATGATAACCTTTAATGATATCTAAAATGGTTAAGTTATATTTAAATCTTTTGGAAATGACGAGGGATTAATTATAATACCAAATCCAAAAGTATTTATATAAACAAGCAATTATAATATTGAATATTTTTAAAAGAGGTGGTAAAATGGCATTAGAAACAACTATTCTATGGGTTATATTGGGAACTTTAGCTGCAATTGTATATTCTCTCAGAATTCTTGTTCTGTTGGAAAGAAGGATTGCAAGAATGGATGAAAATATAGTGAGAATCACCAATAAAATCATAAATGAAGAAAGGAAGATAGAATCTATATTTAAAGTAAAAAAAGTTAATAGAAAAAGCTCTAAAAGCAAGAAAAGGAAAAGAAAGTAATTTCTTTAAAAAATGAGTTTTAAGAAAATAGTAGAGAGAATAAAGAACCTAAAGGTTCAGGGTGCAGAGAATGTTGCTATTGAAGCTGTCAAATCCCTAAAATATGTTGCTAGGGAATCTAAATCAAAGAATATTGCAGGAGTCCTAGCTGAGATTCACCATGCAAAAAATCTTCTTTTTTTGACTAGACCAACTGAACCATGTATGAGAAATGCTCTTAATTATGTTTTATATGACCTTAATTATGATAATCCTGCTGAATTAACAAAAGCTATTTGCCTAAAGGTTGATGAAGTCTTAGAGCGTTTTAACAAAAATCAGAGAATAATAGCCCAGATAGGCTCTAGGAAAATAGGAAATGGAACTGTTGTCTTTACCCATTGCCATTCATCAACAATACTTGAGATTCTAAAACAGGCAAAAAAACAAGGCAAAAAATTTGAAGTGCATAATACAGAAACAAGGCCATTATATCAAGGGAGGATAACTGCAAGAGAAATTGCAAAGTTGGGTATTCCAGTAACTCATTTTGTTGACGCTGCAGCAAGGTTTGCTTTAAAAAAAGCAGACTTAATGCTAATTGGTGCTGATGCAATAACAACAGAAGGCAAAGTAATTAATAAAATCGGCTCTGAGCTTTACGCAGAGATAGCAAATAAGTATGACATTCCGGTTTATGCATGCACTGATTCCTGGAAGTTTGATGCAGAAACTGTCTTTGGTTATGAAGAAGAGATTGAAAAAAGAAAAGGAAATGAAATATGGAAAGACCCACCAAAAGGGGTTGCAATAAATAATTTTGCATTTGAAAAGGTTAGTCCAAATTTAATAATGGGTATTATTTCAGAACTGGGAATATATAAGCCGCATGTTTTTATACAAGAAGTCAAAGCTAATAACAAATGGATGTTCAAAAAGCATTTATTTTAACTCATTCTTAATGTTTTTTATTTCTTCTTCAATTACTCTTATGTTTTCCAGGTTATCCTCCTGATTCATTATCTCTCCACATTCAGGGCATTTAAATTCAAAGTTCATTGCCTGATCAAAATCAAGCCTTATGCACTTGTTCTGGCATATGAAAAAATGGCTGCTCCTTTCCCTTTTTAACCTGTCCTTTAGTTTTGCCAGTTTCTCCTTTTTCAGGCTAATAACAATATGTTTTATCATCTTTGGCTTAAATGTCCAGTAATAAATATACCACCCTTTTTTCTTGTCTTTTTTTCTGATAAAAGAAACAAGATTTGCTTCCTGCAGCCTGTATAGCATGTTTCTTGTTGCATTTATCTCTTTTTTTATTACTTCTGCTATCTTAAATTCAGAAATATTTTTTTTGTTTTTTAGAAAATGAACTATTGGGAGCACATCCTCACCAGCTACATCAGCGATAGTGGCTTCTATAATTTTATTAGACAATCGCATATTTCCTTTCAGAATGGGATTAACATAGCTTATATGGGAGAAAGGGGTTTATAAAACTTTCGTTTTTGTTTTAAAAAAAACCTATTTCTCGACTAATTCATTAAAAAGCAAACCTTTATTCTTTGCAAGTTCTTTAGAGACCGCATAACCTTTTTCTGTCTTTTTAAGGTTGTCTATGCTCAGAAAAAACCAATCAGACTTAAATTTAACCCCTATCCATGGCTCTGCACCAAAAACAGCTGAAAATTCATTTAGTTGGTTTATATCCTCCTTTGTTAAGTATTTGCTTTTGGCATTAACTGTCTTACACTCAATAGCAAGTTTCCTTATTCTATTGCCAGCCAGAACATCTGGGCATGGAAAACTGCTGCTTCCAGAGCCTGCTACCCTTATAGCAGACCATTCATTTGTATTCCAGAACATATGAACTAATTCACGCTCAGCATTTATTCCCTTTGATTTTCTGCTCATACTGGCCTTTAGTTAATGCTTACATAAATATCTTTTGAAAGAGGATTTATGCCTTTTTATGACTATAAAGGTTTAATCTGCCTTTTTTATTGTTTTGTTTATTAAATAAATCATATTTTTCTCTAATCTGGCTTAAAAAACAAAAAATTTAAATATAAAGCTCATTTTTACCTTATTAAAACAAAATAATGGTTTTGGGGTGAAAAAAATGGGAAAAAGACTTATTCCATTGGCTGCAATGGAAAAAATAATGAAAAAATGCGGTGCTGAACGTGTTTCTGACAAGGCAAAAGCAGCATTAAAAAACGCTTTAGAGGAGATTGCAGAGGAAATAGCCACAGATGCTGTAAAGCTTGCAGTACATGCTGGAAGAAAAACAGTCAAGGCAAGTGATATTAAACTGGCCTCAAAATAAATATTTTTTATTTTACTATATTTTTATTTTCATGAAGTCATAGGCACAGATTGTATTTGAGAAAACATCTTTTGCATCATCTTCTATTTCTTCCATTGTCTTGTATCGCTGGCTGAAGTGTGTTAAAATTAGCTTTTTTGCTTTTGCTTGATTAGCCAATAAACCTGCCTGCTTTGATGTCATATGCATGTATTCAGCTGCCTTTTCCTCAAGTTTATGTGCATAAGTTGCCTCACAAACTAAAATATCAGAATCCATTGCAAGCTTTAATGCATTATTACAGGGCACTGTATCTGCTATAAAACTCAGTTTTTTACCCTTAACAGTATAAGTTGCCTGCTCTGGCGTTATTTTCTTTCCCTTAAAGGTTATGCTCTTGCCTGACTGCAACTTGCCCAGTAAGGGGCCATCCGGAATGCCAAGCTTTCTTACTGCATCAATTCTTATTCTTCTTTTATCTTTTTCAATAAAACTAAAACCAAGTGTTAAAATACTATGCTCAAGAGGAAGTGCTTCCAGAAAAAAATCCTTTCCTTCAAAAAATCTTTTCTTTGTAATTTCATGAATTTTTGTTTCTATTTTATCTTCAAAGGAAAATGCCTTGAACATATTTTTCATTCTTTCCTTTGTTCCTTCTGGTCCGTAAATCTCAAGAACCTTATCATATTCATTTTTTGCTAAAGTTTGTATTAAACCAGGAATACCAAGAACATGATCACCATGCCAATGGCTTATCAATATTTTTGTTACTTTTGATGGCTTTACCCCTGCAATTTTCATCTGTCTTTGCGTGCCTTCACCACAATCAATTAAAATACCTTCAGAGCCATAGCTAATTAAAGCAGCTGAATGGTTTCTCTCTTTTGTCGGGACCATTGCACTTGTCCCTAAAAATGTTAATTGCATCTTAAACAAAAGGGTTATCTTTATATATTTAATATTTTGTATTGTTTATTTACTTTCAATATTGAAAATAATTATCAAAACTAAAGTTTTTTAAACAAAAACAAGTTCCCATAAATTATGCCCAAGAAAATTAAAATAAAAAAAGTTGTTAAGAAAAAAGTGCAGATCAAGAAAAAGAAAAAAAAGGTTAAAGCAGTCTTAACAAGGGAAAGAGTACTAACAGAGAACACTGACGCTGCACATGAGTTATATAATCAAAGCAGGTTTGGAAGTATTTTAGAGGATGGCAAGGTCCAGTTGTCATTATTGGAAGCATTGTATTTGATGGACAAGGGTAAGATTTTAATAAAAGATTATAGGGAAAAAAAGGTTACTTTTGATGATTTTATAAAAAAAGCAAGAAGAGTTGAGCCTAATTTTTGGATAAGGTATTGTGTGTTTAAAGATATGAGAAATAGAGGTTATATAATAAAGACTGCACTTAAATTTGGCGCTGACTTCAGGGTTTATGATCGGGGTGTAAAGCCAGGAGAAGACCATGCAAGATGGATTATTTATCCTGTTCATGAGGGCTCTGCTTTAACCTGGTATGAGTTTGCTGCTAAAAATAGGGTTGCCCATTCCACAAAAAAGCGTTTAATGATAGGCATAGTTGATAATGAAGGAGACGTAACCTATTATGAAATTAAGTGGATCAGGCCATAATTAACAACAAAATATATAAACTTATTCTGAGATGTTTTTTTTATGGACAGCAAAGAGAGAGTCATACAAACAATAAGGATAAGGGGACCAGTTATACCTGCACAAATAGCAAAAGTAATTGGAACAGATATATTAATGGCTTCTGCAATGCTCTCAGAGCTTGTATCAAAAAATATTCTTAAAATTTCTCATGTCAAATTCGGAAGCACTCCCCTTTATTACCTGCCAGGCCAGGAATCAAGATTACAGGATTTTGCAAAAAACCTTCATGAAAAGGAAAAAAGGGCTTATGATTTGTTAATGCAAAAAAAGATTCTAAGGGATAAAACATCAGAACCTGTTGTAAGAGTTGCTCTTAGAAATATAAAGGATTTTGCTGTTCCATTACAGGTAAAGATTAATGGTAATGTAGAGGTATTCTGGAAATGGTATCTCATAAGCAATGAAGAAGCAGCAAAAATAATAAAAGAAACAATTAAATTTGATGAACCAAAAAAAGAGATTAAACCTGTTCAGGAAGCAATTACCAGAAAAGAACAGGAAAAGCCAAAAGAAGAACAAAAGCAAATTAAGAAAGAAGAATTAAAAAGGGTAATACCAAGAGAAGAGATTAAGAATGAAGAAAAGAAAATATTTGTTGACAAAACAGCTGAAGATAAATTTTTAAGTGAAGTTAAAAGATTTTTTGAAAAAAGTAGTATTAACCTTATAGAACAAAAAATAGTAAAAAAGAATTCAGATTTAGATCTTGTTATTGAAGTGCCAAGTGCTGTTGGTAGTTTAATATATTACTGCAAGGCAAGGAGTAAAAAAAGAATAAGTGATTCTGACTTGAGTTCTGCATTTGTTCAGGGTCAGCTAAAAAAACTTCCTGTTTTATTTTTAACAAAAGGTGAACTAACAAAAAAAGCAAATGATATGCTTTCAAAAGAATTCAAGAGCATAAAAATAAAAAAGATATAAAATGGGAACACAGATAAAATGCTTGTTAAAAAGCAACGAAATATCTTTGAATGACCTAACAAACAAAACAATTGCTATTGATTCATATAACCTTCTTTACCAGTTTTTAACAACAATTCGCTCAAGGGATGGCTCTTTATTAATGGATTCAAAAGGTAATGTAACATCCCATCTTATTGGATTGTTCTCAAGAACAACAAGGCTCATGCAAAACAATATAAAATTGATTTTTGTTTTTGATGGTAAACCGCCAAAACTAAAAGAGATAGAAAGGCAGAGAAGAAAAGATATTAAGATACATGCAAAAAAAAAGTATGAAAAAGCTGTTGAAGAAGAAAATATAGAAGAAATGAAAAAATATGCCTCAAGGACAACAAGGCTTACAGAAGGTATAATTGATGAGTCAAAAAAACTTATTTCTGCTTTAGGGTTACCTATTGTGCAGGCACCTTCAGAAGGGGAGGCACAGGCAGCATACTTAGCTAAAAAAAGGGAGGCAGATTACTGTGTTTCACAGGATTTTGATTCATTGCTGTTTGGCTCGCCAATGCTTGTAAGAAACTTATCTTTGATTGGAAAAAGAAAAAAATCTGGGTTATCATACACAAATATAAAGCCAGAATTAATTAATTTATCAGAAAACCTTAATAATCTTGGCATTGACCAAAATCAGTTGATTGCCTTAGCAATGCTTGTTGGAACAGATTATAATATAGGGGGCATTAAAGGGATAGGTCCAAAAAATGCCATAAAGCTTGTTAAAAAATATGGCTCTGACTTTGATGGCTTATTTAAAGACGTTAAATGGAATGAATTTTTTGATTATCCGTGGAAAAATGTTTATGATTTGTTTAAGAATATACCTATTGAAAAAGAATACTTAATTGAATGGAAAGAACCCAATAAGGAAGAAGTTATTAATTTATTAGTTAATGAGCATGATTTTGCAATGGAAAGAGTTAAAACAGTTTTAGACAAGCTATTAAAGAACAAAGAAAACAAACAACAGAAAGGTTTAGGAGAATTTTTTTAAGATGGAATGGTATTTCTTTGCAACATTAGCCGCATTATTAACAGCTGCATTTACAATTATTGAAAAGAAAACCCTGCTGAAAGAGCATGCAATGGAATTCTCAACTGTCCTGGCAATATTTAATTTTCTTATAGCTTTAGTTTTATTGCCATATATTAACTTTGATTTTCCTATAAAAACACTTGGCTTAATGTATTTAGCATCTGTTTTTGGATCAATTGCTTTTTTGTTTGTTGCAAAATCAGTAAGACATATGGATGTTTCAATAGTCAGCCCTCTAATGACTTTTAGCCCAGCAATTGTTGTTGTTCTTGCATTTTTTATTCTCGGAGAAAAAGTAACTTCATTGCAATTATCTGGAATATTATTATTAATAATTGGCTCTTATGTTTTGGAAGCAGAAAATCATGGAACAAAAAAAATATTCACAAAAACATTTAAGTCAAATTACTTTTATTATATATTCCTTGCACTAATCTTATATGGATTTTGCTCTATATTTGATAAATTGATTCTGAGAGCAGTTTCACCATTAACTTATATCCCAATAATCCAGTTTTTTATTGCAATAAATTTTATAATCTTAATTTGTATATTCCACAATGGTTTTGATGGAATAAAACATGGAGTAAGAAGTGCAGGAAAATGGATATTTCTTGTTGCAATTTTAGTAACCAGCTCTAGGCTATTTTATGCACAGGCAGTCTCAATGACTTATGTAAGCCTTGTAATCCCAATAAAGAGGATGTCAGCCTTCTTTGCAACAGTTGTTGGGGGGAAGGTATTTCATGAGAAAAATCTCACTCAAAGAGTTCTAGCTTGTGTGATTATGCTTGCGGGAGTATTTCTTGTTATTTTAGGATAAGTTTAAATATGGTTTAAGAATATTTCTTGTTATGTTAACTATAAAAGTTCCCCTAAATAAAGCTGAGATATTGAAGAAATATTTATTGGATAATGGCCTTTTTAATAAAGAGTGTGAAATAATTAAAGATAAAATTTTCATTTATTTTCCAATCAATGAAAAAAAGGATTTAAAGAAAAAATTTCCTTTTACAGAATTTACTGAAAAGAAACTAAAGAAAACACACAAAATCACAATAGCAGATTTATTGGAAGGTAAGCTAACAAAAAAAGAGTTAAGCCTTGTTCCATCTGCTTTTGATACTATTGGTAATATAATAATTCTTGAGATTAAGCAAGGTCTTGTAAAAAAAGAGAAGATAGTTGCAGAGGCATTGTTAAAACTAAACAAAAATATAAAGACTGTTTCTAAAAAGATAGGCATTCATGGTGGTGTTTTCAGGACGCAAAAACTAAAGATTTTAGCAGGGGAAAGAAAAAAACAAACAACCTACATTGAAAATGGTGTAAAAATAAGGCTTGATGTTGAAAAGGTTTATTTCTCTCCAAGGTTAAGCAATGAAAGAAAGAGGATAATGAAACTTGTAAAGCCAGGTGAATCAATACTTGTTATGTTTTCTGGCTGCGGGCCTTACCCTTTAGTATTAGCAAAGAACACAAAAGCAAAAGAAATTTATGGAGTTGAAATTAATCCTGTAGCCCATAAATATTCTCTTGAAAATATTAAACTAAATAAGATAAGTAATATTTATTTTTATTGTGGGGATGTTAAAGATATTCTTCCAAAATTAGGCTTGGATAAGTTTGCCTTAAAATCGAGATGGGACAATAAACATCTTAAAGCTAAATTAAAGCAAAATCCCTTCATGATTGAATTTTATACTCCTAAAGGAGATATTGAATCAGACAAAACAATTAAACAGATTGACAAAAGCATAAAAAAACTTGCAAAGAAACAAATAAAAGTAATGATACACATGCCCCTTAGATATAAAAATAAGGATGTTAGTCTTGCACAAAACCCTAACAATATTTCTGATGTAATTGAGTGCATGAGAAGAATAAATAAATTAAAAAAAGATAATAAAAATGTTATTGGGTATATTTTTCATCCTACTGAGGGTTATAACAATTCAGATAAATATAAAGAAAAATGGTTGCTGCAGAACTTAAAAAGGATTGAAAAAGAGGATTTATTAAATTCATTATATTTAGAAAACTGCGTAAATAAAGTTTTCAGCGAGAAAAAAAATATCTTATCTGTTATTAAAAAATCAAACTTAAAGCATATGTGTTTTGATTTTGCTCATTTTATGATTAAAAATAAGAAATTAATAATAAAAGATTATAAGGATATAACCTCAAAAATAGATGTTTATAATCATATTAACAATCAGAGGGCTAATAGTGATGAGCATTCATGCGGGTTAAAGGAAGGAAATTTAGATTTTAAGGAATTCGCTGAGTATATTAATAAAGGAACTATAGAAGTCTTTAGCAAAAGCGAAATAACAGCAAAAGAACAGATACAGGATTGGAAATACTTTATTTCAATAAAGCCAAGAAAAAAATTTAACAGGATTATAATGCCCCTGCCAAAATCAGCAGGAGACTTTCTTGATTTGGCCTTAGGTTCAATAAAACCAAATGGAACAATTCACTTTTATGATTTTCTGAAAGAAGACGAATTTGATAAGGCCAAGGAAAAGATAAAAAAGGCCTGCAAAAGAGCAAAAAAGAAATATAAGATATTGAGAATTGTTAAATGCGGCCAGCACGCCCCTCATATCTTTAGGATATGTGTTGATTTTAAGGTAATTTAATTCTAATTAGAAAATTCCACTAAGGGCTATTCCAAATAATGCAGCTATAAACCCAAAAATATACTTAAAGATAACTATGAATGCAAGCTGAAGTATCCAGACAAGAAAAGCCTTATGCCATTTAAGCCTGAAAACATCATGATATATCCATATAAGCAGAACAAATGCAATTAAAGCCCCCCATGTTTTAAAGAGATAGTTTACTACAGAAACAATTATTCCTGATATAAATGTTATAATTGCTGTTTTAAATAGTGTTGTCCTCCCATTGAGCAGCCTTACAGCAAAATACAGGGGAAGTGCTGAAATTAAGAATATAATTATTAAAATAAGAAATGTAATCAATACAGCAGTTGTTAATATTCCTATCATTTTTCAGTTTGACTATTATCTTGCTTTTTCTCCTTTGTTTCACTGACACCTAAAGTAAATAGAATAAATGATGATAATATAAGAATTACTCCAGCAAAATATCCTTGTGCAGAAGGTGATGTTGAAACCCCAATAACTGCCCCAGTTATATTTGCCTGGGAATTAATTAAAAATGATAACCCTACAACTAAAAAAACTATACTCAACATTATATAAGGCCTTTTCTTTTTCATAAGTTAACATATTCATATATATTTTAATTATATATAAAAGTTTCGAGAAAAAACAAAAGCAAATAATTATATATTAGAAAAGTATCTATCAGCATGGTATGTGCTGTGACTTAGTGAACACCAACTGACGAAAGGATGATGAACGGAAGTAACTTAGGAGCACATGCCTTTTCTATTTTAGAAGAATTAAAGTATTTAATCAATAGGCCTTGTAATATTAACATCCTTAACCAGAACTGCAGGGGTTATAACAGGGGTTTCAACCTCCCAGCCAATCACTCTTTCTGGCATTTTTCCTACTGCAGCAACATTCTTTAAGAGGTTTAATATATTCTCGCTTATTCTTATTCCCTTTATTGACTGGCCTATTTTGCCATTCTTTATCATAAATATTCCATCTCTTGGAATAGTTGAAAAATCACCTGTATTGTAGTTCTGGAACCTTGTATACCATACATTTGTTATATAAAGCCCGTTTTTAACCTGTTCAAATAATTCCTGCTTTGAGAAACTTCCTTTATTAACAATAAGATTTGTTGGCTCTGGTGAAAGCAGGCCAGCATTTGCTGTTGTCTTTGTATTAAACCTTTTTGCAGTTGATGTATTATGCAAATAAGTCCTTAATATTCCGTTATCAACCATGATATTTTTTTGTGTTGGGGCTCCTTCAGCATCAAATTTTGATGAATTAAAACCGTTTTTTAGTGTGCCATCATCAATAACTGTTATTTTCTTGTTAGCAACCTGTTTTCCAATCATATTTTTTAAGCAGGAAAGCCCTGTCTCAACTGAAAACGCAGACATTGCTCCCCCAAAATTATCAATAATATTTGCAAATGGTAATGTTTCAAAAACAACATCAAATTTTCCGAATTTTCCATGCTCTGGGTTTAATGACTGTTTTGATATTAATGCAGCCTCTTCTGCGAGCTTTTCAACATCAAGCAAATTTATTATTCTTGAAAATCCAGTTTTTTGTCCAGAAGCAAATTTATTATTAAATGCCCTTATTGAAAAATAACTGTGAGTACCTTTATCACTTGCTTTAACATCATTTGATGTCAATAAAGAAACATTGGCTACAGAATTTTCAAACACGCCTGCTGTTCTCTTTGCCCCACTTTCCAATGCCTTGTTTATTGCCTTTCCAACATAATCAATAGCATTATCGCCTAATGAAACTATTTTTTTGTCATAACCATTTTCAACTTCTTTATAAGAAAATGGGCCTTTTGCAATCCCTGCATACTCCTTGTTTGGGCTAGCTGACTTAACAAACTTTAATAATTTATTAACAACATCATCTGCAGCACTTAATGAAAAATCCTTTAAATTTGTTAGAACAATCTTTTTCTTTAATGCCATAAAAATACCAAGATCAATGTTCTCCCATGTTTTTGTTGCATTTATGAGGTTATTGGAAAACTTAATCTGCGAGCTCTCCTGCTTTGATACAGAAACAATTACATCATCTGCACCTGCTTTCAAAAGCTTATTCAAAACATGACTGCTTATTTCTTCTGGCTCCATTTTAGTTTCCTAATCTTATTTTCTTTAATCTTATTGACGGGCCGCCAAACCAGACAGGAATTGCCTGCATTGGCTCACCTTTTCCGCAGCTGCCTGCATGATATTCCATATTAGTTGCAACTGCATCAATAGCTTCATATAACTGTGGTGTTGTTATTTCAATTACAGGCCTTATAACAGGCTCTTTTATCTCTCCATTTTTTATTAGGTATGATTCGGCACCAACATACTTTTGGTTAATCCTTTTATCATCAATATTCCATTCCATAAAATTTTTCATATAAATTCCAAGTTTTACATCCTTTATTAATTCCTCTTCAGTATAATTTCCAGGAAGCATAAATGTATTTGACATTCTTACAATACTCTCCCTGTCGTAGTTCACAGACCTTGAAGAACCATTGCTCTTTATCCCCATATAATATGCTGTTTTCCTATTCTGTAAAAACTCATTTATTATTCCTTCTTTAATGAGATATTTTCTCCTTGCTTTAACACCCTCATTATCATATTTGTAAAATCCATAACTGTTTTCTAATAAAGGGTCATCAACAACATTCACAACTTTGTTTCCAATTCTTGTTCCAAGCATTTCTTTTGTTATAAATGATTCTCCTGCCTGGGCTCCCTCTCTTCCAATAATTCTGTCTGCTTCATATGGATGCCCACCGCTTTCATGAACCATTATTCCAACTACTTGAGGGGCTGCAACAATATCAAGGGCCTGTTTTGGTGGCTTAACACCAAACTTAAGATTATTCTGCAATGCTTTAACCTCATTGACAACAATTGAGGGAATATCCCATTTCTTGACAAACTCAAAACCACCTGATTGGCCATACTGCCATATCCTCTGAGAGGTTTTGCCATCATGCTCAACTGTTAACAAATAAAAAAAGCTGGCTTTTGGAACAGTTGCAAGTATATTTGTTCCATCGGAATTAGTTAAATATTCAGTTGTTATGCTGTCTGATAAAGAAAGGTATCTTGATGGAATATTAATTTTAGTATTTATTAATTCTTTTTCTGCATCAAATAAAATTTTTATTTTTTCATCTGGCCCAATATCATTTAAATTAATTTTTTGTTTAACTTCATATTTGTCTTTATTTGCTTTTTCCTCAGAAAGGTTTATTTCTTCTCTTAGTTTTGAGGCCTTTTCTGTTGTGTTTATGGTATTTTGAATTAATTTTTTTATCTTTTCTTTATTCATATCGTTTGTTGATGCAAATCCAAGGGTTTTGTTTTTTATAATCCTCATTCCCAGGCCATTAATCTTGTCAAATCCAGATGCCTCTGCTATTCCATTTTTTAAGATAAAGGTGTTTGAGGTTGTTGACTCTAGCCTTGCCTCAGAATAATCTGCTCCTTTTTTTAATGCATATTTAACTGCAAAATCTGCTAAATCCTTAAACATCTTAAAATTTAGAATTTAAAGAATATATTTAAATCTTTGTTTTGGAGTTTTAATAAACCCTTAAATATTTTAAGATAATTAATAACAATAGAAAATGAAAATAATTATCCTTTTTGGGGCTATAATTTTAGGGTTTTTGATATTGTTTCTTCTAACAAACTTAAATTATCAAATATTTTTGTGCTTACCTCATTAGGGAAGTACATTAAGTATGTTTTTTTCTCAAAAACACAACAATGAATTTCTTCTTTAGTGTCTTGATTTACAAAAACCCCATAGTCATCGGAATCTTTTTCATCATCATAAACTATAGAGTTAACTCCCCACCCAATATCTTTTAAAACTTCTTTAACTTTATTTTTAGGTAAACGATGCTCTTCACTACATATAATTACTTTCCATTTTTTATACTCTTTACCAAGGGGAGTAACCAATGAGTGATATTTGTAATTTTCAACAGTCATTTTCTATTTAACTTCATATGTATTAATATAAATGAAACATCTTGTGGTACGGGTTATATGATGTTTCTGTTATAATTATTGTAACTACTTTAGAATTTATAAAACTTTTGTTTTATTAACACTTCAAGTTAATATTGATTTTTATTTTAATGTTTTTATCTTGTAACTTTGAAGCTTTTGACTTTTTCAAGAAGTTCTTTAGCTTTTTTGTTCTTTTCAAAGTGTTCCCTTACAGGCTTTATAAGCTCATTTACATAGTAAGTTATTGCAGGTTTTAAGTCCATAGGATGTAAATCACCTTTTTCAAAAACCTTAACAAGCTCTTCATAGCTATTAAACTCTAAATCTCCGCCAAATTTCTCGGGTCTCTCAATCTTCATTAAATCAAATTTTTCAAATATAATATATTTTGCATATTCCATCAATGGATTTTCATCAACAATTTTTTCAGGACAGTATGCCTTGTTTATCTTTCTCTTTATGTCTTCTTCTGTATCTGTCATAAATATCGCAGAATCAGGCTTTGATTTTGACATTTTTAAATCAATTCCACGCTCAACTCCTGTGCTTGCACTTGAAGGCTTTCCAAGGCCCATGAGCATATGATGGCTCACAACGATGGGTTTCCACCAACCCAATTTTGGACCGACCTCACGGGCAAGCATATTAACTTTCCTTTGGTCCATGCCAAGCTGGGTTATATCAGCTTCTAATGCGAATATATCTGCACACTGCATACAGGGATATAATATTTGTGATGCCTGCTGAACTTCAGCATCTTTTCTTCCCATTATCTGGCCACACCTTGTTATTCTTTTCACGGTTGTAGTTCTTGCAATCTGCATTACTTTTTTCCAATATTCCATACTATTAACTATATCTGATGCCCTTACAAATTTGACCTTATCAATATTCATCCCACATACTTTCCATACCTCAATAAGATAATCCCCGCAAGTTTGTATCTTGCTTAAATCGCCTCCGAGCTTGTTATTTGCCCATCCATGCCAGTCAGCTGAATACATCTTAAATTCAATTCCTGCCTCAATCATCTTGTTTACATTTATTGCTCTCATAATCCCCTGGGCTATGTGTATTTGGCCAGATGGCTCAAAACCGTCATAAGCAATTGGATGTTCTTTTTTCTCAAAAAGTTCTTTAAGTTCTTCTTCTGTTACTATTTCTTCTCCAACCTGCCTTACAAGCTCTATTCTTTTATCAATATCCATTTTAATCAATAATAAGAATTAAAAGCAAATATTAAAAGGTTTTTGTTTTAGAACTTAAAATTTATCATTGAATAACATTAAATTTACTAAAATGTCTATTTCCTTCAAAATTTGATAATGTTTTCTGCATTCCAAACTTTAATTTCTTTATAATTTTTATTTTTATTTTTATAATCATTTATCAATATTTTAGTTTGAACATTTTTTGGACCACATTCTACAAAATTCTTAAATCCCCTTCCAATTGCTGCCCTTTCTAAAGATTCTTCCCATCTTACTGTTCCGCATATTTGGTTAATCAATGATTCTTTGATTTTATTCGGTTTAAAAATTAAATTACTAGTATAATTTGCTATATATGGTATTTTTGGTGTTTTAATTTTAATATCTTTATTTTTTAAAAACTCTTCCAAAGTTTTTTCCATACCTTCAGCAGCAGGTCTCATAAGTTCTGAATGAAAAGGCCCCTCAACATTAAGGTAAAATATCCTAATACTTTTACTTTTAAGATTTTCAGATACTTCTGTTATAGCATTATGATTTCCAGATATTATGATTTGGTATGGAGAATTTATATTTGCAATCTGAACAATACCCTTATCACCATCTTTAGATAATAAATAGTTATTACAAATTTCCTTAACCAAATCAATTAAGTTTGCATTATGGGTTAAAATAGCTGCCATATAATGTTTTTTTTGTTCAGAGGGTATACATTCTGTCATTAATTCTGCTCTTCTCTTAACTAATTTTATTCCATCTTCTAATGATAACACCCCTGACACAACTAAAGCGGAATATTCACCAATAGAATGACCAAGTGTTAATGAACAGGGAATTTTTTTAATTTTAGTTAATACCTTAAAATAAGCTAAATTAGTTAAGAACATTGCTGGCTGACAATAAATTGTTTTTTTTAAATCTTCTTTTGAACCATCAAACATTAAGTCTGTTATGTTATACCCTAAGATTTTATTACCAGTATGAAAAAGTTCCTTAACAAAATCATATTTATATATATCTTTTCCCATGCCAATATATTGAGATGCCTGTCCAGGAAATATATAACAAACCTTACCTTCAATGTCCATGTATTAAAAAAAATTCTTAATTATATATAAAGACTTTTATAATGTTTATTAATTTAATTTAGAAATAATTAATATATTAATTAAAAAAATAATTAATTTTTAACAGGTTCAAGGTCTTTCCAGACAGAATCAAACATCTTAGTCATAGCTGATGCAAAGAAAGGTGTTTTTATCCATATTCCTAAATCATAGGTTGGGTGCACATCTTTATCATCTAAGGCCATAAACCAAAAATCCTTATTATCAATAACACAAAACCTTGCCTGTATATGGTTTATGTTTCTTAGTTCTGCAATTTTTGATAATTCTTCAGCTATTTTCTGTGAATTAGGGTTTATTGGAGCAGCTATTTTTATTTTAACACCTTTATCATTAAGTTTCTTAAATACCTTTTTAAATGATTTATGTTTTCTCTCAAGACCTTCTATTGTAGTCATAAGAACTATGTTATTTTTAGCTTCTTTCATTAATAATCCAAGGTGATTATAAGAGTTTTGCCTACCTTTCAAAGAGCCGGATAATTCATTTGGCTCAACCATTTTAATACCATTCTTAAATAAAAGGTTTAATTCATTTAATACTCCTGCTGATTTCATACTGTCAATAAGTTTTCTTTTGTAAACTGTGTCTTCTTCTATCTTCTTTTTTATCCTTTCAACAACTTCTTCTGGCTGGACAGCAATGTATTTTATTGGTTTACCAATCTTCATTATAATAAATCCTTTCTTTTCAAGTGATTCAAGAACATCATAACTTCTTGATCTTGGAACATTTGCTATATCACTTAACTCACCAGCTGTTGAAATCCCCCTTGATAAAAGGGCTGTCCAAAGCTTTGATTCATAACTATTTAAGCCAAAATCCTTTAATTTCATTAAAAAATCTTTTTTCACAATCATTTTAAACCCCAATCATTATTTGATTTAATATAGTATTGAATAGTAATAAATAGGTTTAGTATATAAATCTTTCGTTTTTTGTTATTTAAAAGTAACAAAAAATCAAAAAACATTAAAATATCTCCTAAGGAAACTATACTCACTCACCCCTATGTTTCATATGGACGTTTTTTATTAAAAAACATTAAAAAATATGTTTATAATTATATTTTATTTATTACTAATCAAATTAAATTAAAAAATTATAATAATCAAAATTTGATAATTTTAAGATTAATTTACGATTACTCCTTGTTTATTATTTTAAATTAAAAATATTATTTTTATTTATTTATTAAATTAATTTTTATTTATTAATGTTTATAGTCAATAACCATATTTGTTTTCAATATAGAAAATATATATTTATTATATATGTTTATTGTATATACATATTGTTATATATATATTATAATAATTATTAAAGATAATATAATAACCCAATAAACATTTTAATTTACAATAGTATATAAAAATAAGCCCATACTTTTTTATAATATTTTTTGAAATATCTTTCATTTGAAACAAGGGGGTGACAGGCAAAATAATAGGTTTTTTATAATTTAAACAAGGACCTTATTTTCTAGTGGAAAATGGTACAAAAAGGATTAACTGGATTTTTTGAAAAATTCTTAACTAAAGAATCTTTATTTAATAATAAAGGAATATTACAATCAACATATTTTCCTGATTTAATACCCCATAGAAATGAACAAATAAATCAAATGGCAAGTATACTTGGTCCTTCATTAAGGCTTGAAAAACCGTCTAATTTATTTATTTATGGAAAAACAGGTGTTGGAAAAACCCTTTCTGTAAAATATACAGCAGCTAATATGTCTAAAGTAGCAAAAAAAGAAAATATACCTTTAAAAATTTTTTATATTAATTGCAAATTAAGAAAAGTTGCAGATACAGAATATAGGTTAATAGCAAAGTTAGTAAGGGAACTTGGAAAAGATATACCCCCTACAGGCCTTCCAACAGAAGAAGTTTATAACATATTTTTTAGTATAATAGACAAAGAAAAACAACTTTTTATTTTAATTCTTGATGAAATTGATCAATTAGTTAAAAAAGCAGGGGATGAATTATTATATAATCTTACAAGAATAAACACAGAATTAAAAAATTCTCAAATATCTATTATAGGTATATCTAATGATCTTATTTTTGTAGATACTCTTGACCCAAGGATAAAATCATCTTTATCCGAAGAAGAAATACTATTTCCACCATATAACGCCCTTCAAATACAGGATATATTAAATCAAAGGGCAAAAGAAGCATTTAAAAAAGATGTTATTGAACAGGGGGTTATAGAAAAATGTTCAGCTTATGCAGCAAGAGAACATGGAGATGCAAGGCGTGCTTTAGAACTTTTGAGAGTTGCGGGGGAATTAGCTGAAAGAAATGGTTATTTAAAAGTTAAAATAAAACATATTGATGAGGCGGAAGACAAAATAGAAAGGGATAGGGTTCTTGATATTGTAACGACACAACCAAAACAATTTCAGGCAGTAATTTATGCAATACTTTCACTTTATACAAAAAAAAATAACATAATATTTACAGGAAAAGCATATGAGGTTTATAAGGGAACTTGCTTTAGGTCTGGATTAAGGCCATTAACACAAAGGAGGGTCTCAGATATAGTTGCAGAATTAGATATGCTTGGTATAATAAATGCAAAAGTTATCTCAAAAGGCCGTTATGGAAGAACAAGGGAAATATCACCAGCAATATCACCATCTTCAGAACCAAAAATCAAAAAAATATTAGAAGAAGGATTAGGATTAACTTGATTTAATCAAGAATAATTCTTCTTACCTGAAAAATGAAAGGACTTGTTTTTAAACAAAAAGAGGTAGTAAGCTTTTTTTTAGAAAATAATATTTTCATAAGCCCTGACATTATTAATGAAATAAATATTGAAGATGATATAGAAAAGTTAAACAGTTTAATATTAAGTAAAATAACCTCTGATGAGTTCTTATTATTAAATAAAGATATATATAATTTATTATTAAATAAAAATATTCTTAATATAAATTGGCTTGAATTTGAAAGATTAAAGGTTATTTCTGAAAAGGAAAGGGGTGATAAATTATACAAAAAGTTTATTGATTATATTGTTGGAGAAGAAAAAGAAACTAAATTAGATATATCTGATGTAAAAATTCTTTTTTCATATAAGGAAGAATCAAAGAAAAGAGAAATTCAAGACTTTGTTTCATTCTTTAATTCAAGGTATAAAATTTTGGAAAATATACTCAAAAACCGGCAGGAATTGCAAAATATCATGTCCATTAATAGAATTCTTAATAAAAAAGAAAAAGAAAAAATTTCTTTGATAGGAATTGTTGATGACAAAAAAATAACTAAAAATAATAATATATTATTAAAATTAGAGGATCAGACAGGGTCTATAAGTGTTCTTATTAATAAAAACAAAACAGATTTACTTAATATAGCAAAAGATATAGTTTTGGATGAAGTAATAGGTGTAGTTGGTGTAAGTGGGGGAAATATTGTATTTGCAAATAATATAATACATCCCGATGTGCCTATAAACAAAGAGTTGAAAAAATCGCCTGATGAAGATTATGCAATCTGCCTTTCAGACCTTCATTTTGGTTCAAGCTATTTTTTATCAGAGGATTTTAATAAATTTCTTAAATGGATAAATGGGAAAACAGGAAATGAAAATCAAAGAGAAATTGCAAAAAAGGTTAAATATATATTTATTATTGGTGATTTAGTCGATGGTGTAGGAATTTATCCAAACCAGGATAAGGAGCTTATTGTAAAAGATATATATGAACAATATAATGGGTGCGCAGAACTTTTAAAACAGATTCCCCAACATATAAAATTAATAATATGCCCTGGAAACCATGATGCAATGCGTATTGCAGAACCGCAGCCAGTACTTTGCAAAGACTTTGCAGCTCCAATATGGGACTTACCAAATACAATACTTGTATCAAATCCTGCCTTGGTTAATATTGGTGCAAAAAAAGGGTTTCCTGGATTTGATGTATTAATGTATCATGGTTATTCTTTTGATTATTATATGGCAAATGTTGAATCTATAAGAAATAATGGGGGGTATGAACGTGCGGATTTAATGATGAAATTTTTGCTCCAAAGGAGGCATTTGGCTCCAACACATAAATCAACACTTTACATTCCTGATGTAAAGACAGACCCACTCGTTATAACAAAAATCCCTGACTTTTTTATGACGGGCCACATCCATTATTCATCTGTCTCAAACTATCGCAATATAACAATGATATGCGGCTCATGCTGGCAGAGTAAGACAGCATTTCAGGAGAAAGTTGGCCACCACCCACAGCCTTCAAGGGTTCCAATAATAAATTTGCAGACAAGAGATGTTAAAATATTAAAATTCGGAAAATAAAATGGAAAAACAAGCAAGTCCTGAAATTGAGAAGTACTTTAATTCAATAGATAATGAAATAAAACGTTCTTATAAGACTGCAGGGGAGGCAAGAAAAAAGGGTTATGATCCAGAAGAAACTGTTAGTATTCCTTTAGCAAAAAATATGGCTGAGCGTGTAGAAGGTCTTGTGTCAACTGTTGCGCCGCAGATTATTGGATCTGGAATCTCAAAAAGAATTCTTGAGCTTGAAAAAAAATATGGTTCACAGGCATGGAGAATTGCTCTTATAATTGCTGAAGAAATTGCTAAGGAAAAATTCTGCAAGTTTAAAGACAAAAAAGAAGCAATGGAAGTTGGAATTAGGGTTGGATTTGCTTATATTACTATGGGAACTGTTGCTTCCCCCCTTGAAGGATTTGTGAGCCTAGATATAAGGAAAAGAAAAGACGGAAAGGAGTATTTTGCACTTAAGTATTCCGGGCCTATAAGAAGTGCTGGGGGAACAGGAGGTTCTGTCTCTGTTATTATTGCTGATTATGTAAGAAAAAAAATGGGTTATGCTCCATATGACCCCACTGAAATAGAAATAAAAAGGATGGTAAGAGAAGCCTATGATTATCATGAGCGTGTAACAAACCTGCAATATGTTCCAAGCGAGGAAGAACTTGAATTTTTAATAAAAAACCTTCCTGTTCAGATAGATGGTGACCCAACTGAAAAGATAGAAGTCTCAAACTACAAAGGTCTTGACAGAATTGAAACAAACAGGATAAGGGGTGGTTATTGTCTTGTTATTGCAGAATGCCTTGCCCAGAAAGCCCCAAAATTGTGGGACAGGCTTTCAAAATGGGGACATGATTTTAATTTGGAAGATTGGGATTTTTTAGAAGAATTCTTAAAAATACAAAAAAAGATGAAAGCCAGGGGAAAAGTAAATGATAGAAATCAAAAAATTGCCCCAAATTACACTTTCATACATGATTTAGTTGCAGGAAGACCTGTTTTGGCATTTCCACTGAGGACAGGGGGTTTTCGTTTAAGATACGGCCGCTCAAGAAATTCTGGTTACTCATCAGCAAGCCTTAATCCTGCAACAATGATTATATTAAAGAATTATATTGCAACAGGTACACAGCT
>CAZXME010000002.1:0-22187 GCA_964641515.1 uncultured Methanosarcinales archaeon
GACTAGGCTATAGGCCCACAAAACAAAAGAGAAAGGTTTTATTTATAAAGTTTATGTAATTTTATGATTATAATAAATCATTACTTTACTGAATGTTTTGTTAATAATTGTTAGTTTCAATTCAAGAAAGACTTTCTAAATATTAAAGCCCCAGAAATTTTTCCGAAAAAAATTCCGATACATTTATAAATTACATATATTTAATTTCATTCAATAATAATTATTTTTATGAGGGATTTATATGAAAAAAATTGTAAAAAATCTAGTGATGTTAATATTATTACTTGTTTTAGTGACTTCAATTTTATTAATTGGTCGCACACAAAAATCAGATTCTAGTAAAGACAAAGTAAAACTTAGATTAAAGTGGATAAAACACTCTCAATTTGCTGGATATTTTACTGCTGAACAAAAAGGATTCTATGAACAAAATGGAATTGATGTTGAAATTATCCCTGGAGGAGCAGAATCACCATCTATTCAAATGGTAGCAAGTGGTTCTGAACACTTTGGAATTACAGGCATGGGCCAATTAATGGAAGCAAGAGCCAAAGATGTTCCAGTTGTTGCATTAGCTATTATTTATAGAAAAAATCCATTGATTTGGTTTTCTGTTAACCCTAATATAACAACAGCACAAGATTTTGTCGGCAGAAAAGTTGGAGTTACTATTGGAAGTAATTCTGATATGCTCTTTAGAGCAATGCTTAAAAAAGCAGGTGTAGATATTAATCAAATTGAAATAGTACCAGTAAAGTATAGTATTTCGATTTTATTGAGTGGTGAAATTGATGCATATGAAGGATATATGATTAATCAACCACTTTTAGCTAGAGAACATGGTTTTGAGACATATATAATTAATCCAACTGATTACGGCATCAATTTTTATGGTGACACATTATTTACCACTGAAAAAATGATTGAGAAAAATCCTGATTTAGTTAGACGTTTTGTTAAAGCATCAATAGCAGGTTGGGAATATGCCTATAATCATCCTGATGAAGCAGTAACCTATACTTTGATGTATTCTGACCAACTTAAAAGGGAACATGAAACAGGTCTGATGCAGATAAGTTTAGATTTAATTAGACCAGACGATAAGCCAATAGGAACAATGGAAAGATCCATATTAGAAGAAATGCATGAATTATTGGTTTCAAATGAAATTTTAGACAAACCAATTAACCTTGATGAACTATATACTACAGAGTTCCTAGAATAATTTATTACTTTTTGATTCACGATGAACAAAATAATCAGAGTATGGGGTTTGTCAAAATATTATGGAAAATTACAGGTATTGGATAATATAATCTTTGATGTTTCTGAAGGAGAGTTTATTTCAATAATTGGTCCAAGTGGTTGTGGTAAGACAACACTTCTTAAAATTCTTGGAGGTTTAATTAATGCTACAAAAGGGGAAACTACAATTAGAGATAATCCAGCCGGATTAGCATTAAAAAGAAGAGACATCGGATTTGTTTTTCAAAATCCAAACTTGCTTCCTTGGAGAAATACAATCAAGAATGTTGAACTGCCTTTAGAAATAATAAATAAGAAAGATTCATCATTAAATAATCCAAAAAAGCTGTTAAAAATAGTTGGTTTAGATAAATTTGAAAAGGCTTATCCAAAAGAATTGAGTGGGGGCATGCAACAAAGAGTAGCCATAGCAAGAGCATTAACTTTTGAACCATTGATTCTATTAATGGATGAACCATTTGGTGCTTTAGATGAAATCACAAGAAACAAAATGAATTTAGAGTTGCTAAGAATCTGGAAAGAAGAAAAAACAACAATTTCAACAGTAATCTTTGTTACACATTCAATTCCTGAAGCAGTTTTCTTATCTGATAGGGTTATTGTATTATCAAAACGACCTGCTAAAATTGAAAAAATTGTAAATATTGATTTACCTAGACCAAGAAAAACTGATATGAAACACTCTAAAAAATATGTAGGGTATATAGAATGCATCAGAAAAATATTAAAAGAAGATTAAAGGAAATTGGAATCCCAATTTTATTTTTTATTTGTTTTTTGATAGTTTGGGAACTATCAGTTATTTTTCTTAAATTTCCTGAATATATTTTACCTCAACCTACAAAAATTTTAAATGAAATTATTACTAATCTTGGAAAATTTTTAATGCACACCGGAATCACTATGTCTGAGGCAATTATTGGATACTTAATTGCTAATCTATTGGGATTCCTAGTGGCTGTAATTTTTGTTCATTATAGAACAATAGAAAAAGGTTTTTATCCTTATGCTATAGCTTTAAAAACTACACCAATTATAGCCATGGCTCCATTATTGATTTTATGGTTCGGGACTGGAATCGCTTCAAAAATTGTTGCTTCAGCAATAGTGTGTTTCTTTCCAATATTAGTTAATACTATTAAAGGATTAAGATCTGTTGATGACGATTCATTAGATTTATTCAAATCTTATTCTGCTAGCAAATGGCAGATTTTCACAAAATTGAGTTTACCTACTGCATTACCATATATCTTTTCTGCTTTGAAAATTTCTACTGGATTAGCTGTTGTTGGTGCAATTGTAGGTGAATTTGTTGGCGCGAATAAAGGTATTGGGTATATTATCCTTGTTTCTACATATCATCTTCAAACCGTTACTATGTTTGCTGGGATTATTATGAGTGCATTGATTGGAGTGTTATTTTTTTGGATAATTAGTTTAATAGAAAAAAAGTTCGTATTTTGGCAAGGGTCTAAAAATGGTTTCTAAAAAATTTTAAAAAAACAATAATAAAATGAACTTTAAAAGCTAGGTGTTTTAACAAAAAAAGAATTTGATAATAATTATAGAATAAAACAGAAAGGAAAGCTCACAATAGGTAAACTTTTTTCAAAAACAATTCAAAATTTTATTAATGAAATTACGGGTAAATATCCCCAAGTACAATGTCAAATTGTATTATACAGAAATGTTTTTATCCAAGCAAAAACATTTTCAGCCTGGATATCAGCAAAAATAAGAAGAAAATCTTTTAACACTGTGAAAGTTGTTAAACCTGAATTATTGTTGAAAGGTGAGAATGAAAGTGAAAAAAAATGTGAAGAAGTTTTATACCCTCCAATAAAATTAGAAAATATAGAACAAAAACTGTTAATGGGTAAAGAAATTATTGAAGAATATTTTAATAAGGAAAGGAATATTAAGAAAAATTGACAGGAACCTCAAAACACTTTTCAGATGCATCTTTTAATTTATTTGTTACTTTAAAATAACAAAACATTTATAAAGGAGAAAATATTATCAATTAAAATGGTCAAATGCATATTGAAAGGAAAATTAAGAGAAAAAGCAACAGGAAAAACTTATTCTAGTACAAAAGAAGACCTAGTACAAAAAATCCATTATCAAACACAAGGAATGCCTTATTTACCATTACCGCTTCCTCAAAAAGTAAATATAAGACCATTATTTAAGTGATTAAAATGTCAGGAAAGAAAGATAGGCTTGTATCCAATGTTTGCATGTTTCCTGACAACCCTAAGCAATACACTCCAGATTCTTTAGATAATTGTGCTGCTGTTTCAAGGTATGCTTATTTTAAAAACTATGTAATGACGAAGTCAAGTCAATTACAATCTTCTGATTATCGGTCCTCAACATATGATAAGCTAGCTAAAGAAAAAGGATTTATTGATTTCTTTTCAGATACAAGGGATGGAATGATTTATCTGCCAAAAGGTGTTGTTGTTCGTGTTGCAGTCCATGAATTTGTAGAGGCTATCATAAGAGATGAAGGATTTGTTAAGCTTGACCTTCCGACTCTTTTTACAGTAAATGAAACAGATCTGGAAGAGATAACAAGAAAATTCGGTGACAGGGTTATGGGAACATCTATTGATGACAAAACTTACCTTAAATATGCATCTGATCCTGTGTTATTTGCATACCTCAGAGGCAGGAAAATCCCTCATGAATTAGACCCGCTAAGGATATACTCACCCGACAAGATTTATCGGAATGAGCTTTCAGGAGAAGTGGATAAGTTTGAAAGGCCAAGAATGTCTTATATAGAAGATTATCATATATTTACACAGGATTGGAAAAGCGTAATCAAAGCTACCAATAGCATGAACAGAAGATTCATGGATGGACTATGTGATGAGTGGTATGTATCGTGCGATGTCGATAAAACATTCTTTGAACAAAATCAGGATTTTTTCCGAGGGTTGATTAGCTCAGCAAACAGACCCTTTTTGTTTAATGTATTGAGTTATGTTCCTAATTATTATACATTTGAATTCAAATATTCTTACCTGAGGAGCGACGGCTTGCCCTTGATCATATCTAATCTTCAGATGGATGAATTAAACGCGAAAAGATTTGATATCAAAGTTGGAGATAAACATGCATATATTATTCATGGAAATGCAACAGGAAGAATGGAGAAGGTTTTCATACCATTATTTGACCAAGCATTAAAAATGCAGAAAAAAGGGAAAAAGCCTGCACTACCTTTATGGCTTTCTCCAACACAAGTAAGAATAATTCCAGTCAATAATGGTTTTGTAGAATATTGTGCCAACCTTTCAGAACAATATCAAGAACATAATATAAGAGTAGATATAGATAACAGGGATTTTGGACTTAACAAAAAAATCAAAAATGCTGAGCAAGAATGGATTCCTTATGTTGTTATCATCGGTCAAAATGAAGTTCAAAATAGGAATATTTCATTAAGAGTTAGAAATGAAGGTGAACAAAAAACTAGCACTGACCAATCAATAGAAGATTTAGATGCTAAACTTTCAGGTTTCCCTAAAGTACCTACAAACATACCTTTATTTGTTTCTAAACAAACCGATTTATCATTTCGATAAAAAATTGATTACTTTTTTATAATATTGTCTTTGACTAAGATGTCGTGGAACAATATGACCTTTTTGTTTGGAAAGATAAATCTTATGTTTATCTGAACCATTTTTTAGTTTTTGGTGGAGGTTTTTTGACCTACTATAATTAACGTCTTTATCATAGATTCCATGAATAAGAAAAGTGTTTTTTTCTTTTAAAATATTTATATAATCAATTGGATTTAAATCCAATTTTCCATTTATTAATTTTATATAATCTTGTTTCCTTACTCTCCAATAATTATTTAATCCTTCTTTTATGATCTTCCACATATGAGTTAAATCTTCCTCTTCAGAATCTAATTTATTATGTGTTCTCCAGTCTGTAACAGGACTTACTGCAACAATTTTTTTGATATGATTGGATTTTGCTCCAGCTACAAGTACAACTGAACCGCCAAAACTACCACCAACTAGAATAATCTCTTCTGCTTTCCAATTGACCATATGATTAGATTTGATATCTTTAGCTACCCCTTTTCTTAATAGTTTTATGGTTTTTAACACTGTATCTACAGCATTTTCAAAATTACATTGACCATCACTACCCCATGTCCCAATATATTCTGGATAGACAAGCACAAAACCATCTTTCATAAATCTTTGATTTGTCGCGGGATTTTCATCATATGGATGAGATGGGCATCCATGACAAATTATTAGAAATTTTGTAGGTTTTTTATGAGAAAATGATTTTGGATTATACCATATCTTTATAAGTACATTTTCAAATTTTATTAACCAAAATGAATCAATCATATATTAAGACTAAGGTTATAACTATATAAAGTTTATTATTTTAAAAAACAGCTGTATTAAAAAGTTTCTGGGGCTATTACTTGTTGAATTTAATTGCTCTAACGATCTCGATACAAAAGTCTTTTTTGAACTCTGTGCTTACATTCTGTTTGCTTGCCCCGCTACGCTCTCGAGCTAAAGCTCTCTGGTTCTGAATTATGTAAAAAAAATTGAGATAATTTAAAATTAGCTAAATCTTTAAATTTTACTTTGTTTTATCTATTAATTTACTCTTTTTCAGAGTGCATTGAGCAATGTTTTTTGCCTTCCCAATACACCCAGCACTTATCTCCGAAGGCCTCCCACTTAGCACAACCCTTACAGCAGTCAGGTGTTTTCTTCTTCTTGGCCATATAAAACTAAAAAAAGAGCTTTTTAATAAATCTTTTTATTAAATAAAACTAATAGGGGAGCAATATTAAGAAATATAAATATAAAATCATAACAAAAACATTATATATGAGTTGTTATTAGCATTTTTATATGTGTTTCACGCCGATTGTTTCATTGTCAACTGCTATATTTGAGTTTGTTGTTGCTACTGCAATTCTTGTGTTTTGCAGAAAGTCCTTAATCAACAGGTTCTTTCCGTTATTAATATATATTTTAGGATTTTATCAGTTCACAGAGTTTATGCTGTGCACAAGCAATTATCCTTTCTTCTGGGCTAAGATGGGTTTTGTTACCTATTCTTTCCTTCCGGCAGTTGGGCTTCATTTTGTTATGAAGCTAACTAACAGAAAATGTAATTATATAACCATCTATATGGTGCCTGTAATCTTCTCTTTAATGGCTTTTCTCAAGCCAGGATTTATTATTGAAAGCAGCTGCACAACTTTTTTTGTAATAGTTATTAAAAATCTGTTTAACTCATTATTTTCATATATTTATGGGCTTTATTATTTTGGGTTTATTTTACTTTTTTGTTATTTTTTATTCAATAGCTTTAATAAGGAAAAAAATCAGATAAAAAGAGAAATTTATTTTATAGTTTTTTCAGCTACTCTAATAACCCTTTCTCCAGCAATGGTTCTTTTTATTGTTTTTCCTGCGTTTAATATTATGTTTCCTTCTGTGTATTGTGAATTCGCAGTATTCTTCACAGTTGCAGCACTTATTGCTTCATACTTAGATAATAAGATTCAAAAGAAGAAATAAGAATCCTGGCTTATTATTGTCCACAAAATAGTAACATTTATATAATATGTGGACAATACTATTAATATGGCTTACATAGATAAAATAAAATCAGGAAATAAAACATTTTATTACTTGGGGAAAACCATAAGGGTTAGTTCTAATAAGTGGAAAAAAATAAGAATTAAACTTGACACTACTAAACCATCTAAAAAATTAATTGCTAAAAAATTAAAAGAACTTAAATTACATGAATTAAATGTTTATAATTCTGATTATATGGATGCTGGCAAATTAGAAGTTGTAGATGACTTCAGAGAGGTTTATCAAAGCCACATTAAAAAACTTCCAAAAACAATTATTGATAAAGAAGAATCAGATTTTGTTATCAGATTCACCTATAATTCTAATGCTATTGAAGGCAATAGATTAACTCTCAGAGACACATATTTTATAATCAAAGAAAAACAGATTCCGTCAGGAGCACCACCAAAGGATTATAATGAAGCAATAAACGGGAAAGAAGCTCTTGATTTTCTAAAAAAATACATAGGAAAGTTGACTATTCAATTCATTGAAAGGATAAATAAGATTCTGACAAAAAATACTGGTATATTATACCCCGGGAGGATTAGGTTTTTTCCAGTAAAAATTGAGGGAGCTGATTTTATTCCACCTAATGAAAAAGAGGTACCTAAATTGCTAAGAGATATGATAAAGTTTTATTATTCTAACAAAAATAAATTTCACCCTTTTGTTATGGCTTGCTTGATTCACGCTAAATTTGTTGAAATACACCCCTTTGAAGATGGAAATGGAAGGACTGGTCGTGCCTTAATGAATTGGGTTTTGATGAAAGCAGGTTATCCAAAATTGTATATTCCTGTAAGCAAAAGGCAGGAATACTATAAAGCAATTGACTTTTATAATGAAAAGAAGTACAAAGAGTACTGTAATGAAATGTTTCAGATTATGATTAATCAGATTAACTTGTCCACAAAATAGTAGTTTATTATAAAAATGTGGACAATAATTGGTTTATAGATTAAACTGTATGTTATTATAAGGGCACATAATATATCAAACTTTCAATTAATTGTGCACATACAGAAATCCTGCTTTAATAGGTTATATATTTCTGACAATAATTAAGGCAGCCATGTCTTATGGTTCTTTAATTTATCAGGCAGGTATTTTTCCATAACGAAGTTAAGGCCACCAACAGCTAAAGCTTGTTGTTCTGCCCTAACTTTCATTTCATTTAACTGCTTTATGGCCTTTTGCCATTCCTTGTAATGATGAACAAATGGGTCGTTTTTTATTGCGTCCTTGCCTCTTTTAACATCAACTTCTTTCAAAGGATGTGTTGGAAGTTTATAATCCAATATATCCTGAGGAGTAAGGCCAATAAACTGAGCATTTGGCACGCAAAAATATTTATTGATGTGAGCAGCATTTCCGCTTCCAACCTTTAAAGTTCTGTAAATGTTCATAAACCCATAAAAGTCACAGTCAGTAAAAACATAAACAGGCAACTTCTTATCATCACTTAACCTTCTTATAAAACGCCTGCATGCCCTTGTTGGAACACCACCCATACTAATAAGTATACAATTTGCTTTTTTCCAGTATTTGTGCTTTACTAACCTTTGATGCATACCTGCTGTTTCAATTGCAAGTATAAAATCAGCATTTGTCTCAAACTTTAAGTGCTCTACAGAATTGGGTATTGCATATGACCCAGAGCCCATTTTTGTGCAGTCAATTTTAATCTCTTTTTTTGTATCAGGATCTTCATCAATAACAATAAGCTTTCCAGAAACAGCACCGCCTTTTTCCTCAGGGATAAAGCCAAGAGCTTCCCTGTTTACCATCATCATTGCCTCAACATCATCCATAACAGTGTCTGATTCCGGCTGCTCATTAAAGCGAGCATCTCCCCAATTCTTACTTACATAGTATATCTCTCTTTTTGTTGCAAGGTCATCACTTTCGACAAGTTCTTTTGATAAAATCATCATCCGAAGTGTCTGCGCAAATGTTTTTATTGTAGATGCTGTTAAAGTCCGAGTTTTTGTTTTACCAAGAAGCTTGAAATACCCTTCATTGTCATTATATTCAACATTGCTTAATGAACGTAAAGGTATGTTCAGATCAGGCTGCTTTTTGTTTAAAATCTTTTTATAAATCCTAGAAGCAATCTCTTTGATTTTTGAAGAAACCTCACTCATTATCATCACCTTCTTTCTCATGCTTTAATGCAAGCTCTTCATCAAAGTCTTTATTTTTTTCTCTGTCAAACTCCATTGACTCAACCTTGCCCCTGTGCTCTTCTAAGATTTCCTTTAGTAACAATTCAACTTTCTTTTCCTCATCATCATTTAAACTAATTAATTCTTTTAATGCCTCTCCTACATGGGAGATGTACTTTTCAATATAACTTCTTTTCTTAAGCTCAAAACCAACTCTTTTTTTCTTTTTGACATATGAGCCAAGTTTCCTTCCAGCTTCCTGCAGAGCAAGCTTCATCTCCTTAATGATTTCAGGGTACTGCGCTATTGCTTCCTTGCTTTCTGACGTAAACGGAACCCATACAGATGCAACATGAACCAGAATAGTCAACGGCCCAATTGGCAAAGAGCCATTGCTCTGCTGCAGCCCATAGTTTCTCCATGCTGTTGACACAACAGACTTAAACATTGCACCAGCTCCCTGCTGATATAATAAAGGAACCCTGTTTGCAAACCTCAATAATGTTGCTGTTTTATCACCTAGCTGATTGCCGCCATATGCAATCCCAACCTCAATAACAAAAGGATTTCCGCTGTAAACACTTGGCGGCCTTGTCACAGAGCAGTAAAACTCTGCATTTATCTCTTTTCTAAGGCCTTTTTCAATCAAATCCTCAGTAATTGGAGAAATGCAGTCTGTTGGCGGAGAAATTATCTTTGTTTTTTTTATTCCCTGAACAAGTTTTTCTGTCATCTCCATTGAAAGTTTGCCTGGCTTTGTATTTGGCAATAATGCAGCATTTTCACATATCTGCTTTGCAGTTCCAGAGCCAACTCTTGAAAATTCCTTTGTAAGAAAGCTTTGCAGTGTTTTTGAATCTGTAAGCTTGAGCATTTTTATCATCCTGCCAAGCTCAACACCATATGGATGCGGCTTTATCTCCTTTGCTTCTCTTGGCAGCTGATCAGTTGCCCTTGCAAATATAATCTGCTCTGCCTTTGGATTTGTATAAATTATTGTAACATGGGGATTTATTATTGCTGTCTGTTTAATATATTCATCAATGCTCTGCCCCCCCTTCAAATAAGATGCTTCTATATCAATCTCAACCTTTGTGCCGTGGTCTTTATTCCACTCAACAACATCTTCTTTTATTATTCTTGGCTTGTTTTTGTGAGTGTCTATATGCAGCTCATAATAATGCGCTGGCTCATTTGGAGATATTTTAGATGTTATTTTTGCAGGGCGCCCTGTTGTCAGCTGGCCATACATAACAGAAGCTGAAATTCCTATTCCCTGCTGGCCCCTGCTCTGGCTTAGCTTAAAGAATTTGCTTCCATATAATAATTTTGCAAATATTTTTGGGATTTGTTTTTTCACAATGCCTGGGCCATTGTCTTCAACAATAATCCTAAAGCGGTCATTCTCCATATCTATAGCTTGAATATTAACCTCAGGCAAAATCCTTGCCTCCTCACAGGCATCAAGCGAATTATCAACTGCTTCTTTTATTGTCGTTAGTAAGGCCTTTCTTTTGTTATCAAAGCCAAGAAGATGCCTGTTGCGGCTAAAGAATTCTGCAACAGAAATATCGCGCTGCTTTTTTGCCATTTCATGGGCTTTTGTCTTTTTTGGCGTTTCAACAAACTCTGGGTTTTTTTCTGTTAATTCATTAAGTTCTGTCTGTCTTATCATTTTATATCTAAATCTCTTCTTTTCATATTACCCCTTCTTTTCTCAAGCCATTTGTAAACACTGGAATGAGGGCTTCCGCTTAATAAGGATTCAACAGCCTTTTTTGCTATAGCAACGTTCTCTGAAAAACCAATTATACTTATTGTTTTGCCATAAACTGAAATATAAGTTTCTGTAAGCTCTTCTATTGTTTTTCTTGAGCGTCCATCTGCTCCAATAACTCTTCCCTTTAACCTTATCATGTGATTTTTTGATTTAACATAATCCAGCATGTTAAGCATTTCAAACATATAATCCTGCTTTAACAAAAGCAGTGCTATCTCTGGATTGAAGCCGCGCCCGATTGCTTTTACAACTTCTCTTGCACTATAAAGCCCTAATGCATCCTTTCCCTCTAAAAAAATATCACCCTCTTTTGAGTCTATCTTTAGCTTTATCTTGGTTGCTGACTCTATCTGTTTTTTGGTAATGCCATCCTTACCTATAAGCACAGCAATTCTTTCTTTTGGGATTTTTGTATCATACAAATATTCTGCCATATTAAAAAGTGAATCTGGGTTTGTTTTTAAATTTTTATATTATTCTTTTACTGTTTTTGCCTGCTTTAAATTTTTCAGGAAGAATTCCAGGCAGTCAAGAGCGCAAAAAGATGCTTTTTTCCTGAAATCCCTTGGGCCAAATATCAAAGTGTAATGCTCTGTATAGTAAGGATTTATAGGATTTCCGCATACTGCACATACTGCTTTTTCATTGTCTTCAAGCTGCTGTATCTTATCGCTAATGAGTTTTCTTACATGCATCCCCCCTTCTTCCTCAAGGTCTTTCTGCAGTTTTATTAAATCCTCATGTTCTAAATTATCAACTACCTCTCTTAATTTTTTATTCATTTTACCTCTTCTTTGTTTCTTCAAATCTTATAAGCCAGATATTTTTTTTAGGCTCAAACTGAAAAATAACATCATGTTTTTTATTTTTGTCAAGCGCAAAAAGCAATGGCATAGGTATGGTTGTCTCATAACTTGATCCCCGCTTGTAAAGCTTTCTTCTTATTTCGTGCATTTTATACTTATTTTTTTACTTATTTTAATTAATCTTATTATACTTATAATTATACTTATATATAAATGTTTTGATTTTAGAGAAATAATTATTTTTTTGGCTTGATAATCTCATTTACAGCCAGTATAAACAATCCTGCTGTCCAGCTGAACCTGTTTTCGCTCTGGTAAATCCATGTTTTAATCCTTTTTCCCCTGCTGTTGTAGATTTCAGAGGTTGTATTGTGTTTGCAAATTAATTTAGCAATTCTTTTAAGAACTTTTTCTGACTCCTTTTTCATTCCTAATTTATGCTTTGCAATAGCGTCAAAGCAGCCAATCCACGGCCATGAATAGCCATTATGATACTTCAGGAGTCCTCCAATAATATTAAAAATAGATGATTTATACCAGGGATATGAAGGATAGTTTGTTACCATGGGCACTTTGTCCAACTTGTTTTTTATTATGAACTGCTGTATTTTTATTCCTTTTTTTCTGTCTGCAATATCCCACACAATTGCCAGAACATTGCCTGTTGAAGAAAAATAATCCTGTTTTTTCTTGTCAATCCAATCTATATAATACCTTCCGTTCCAAAAGTCTTTATTAATGCCTTTCTTAACTATTTCTGCCATTTTTGAATAGCTCCAGGCATCGTCCTTTTTTTTGAGTAATGCTGCCATTTTACTAAAATCTGTTAAGGCCTTGAAATAACATACATTAGTAAACAGTACTTCCCCCTGCTTCAGGGCAGACTCTGCCCAGTTAGCACCAAAACCCTCATCTATAAGGAGATTATCATCGTTATCCTGCTTTGATATCCATACCATTGCTTTTAGAATTTTTTTATAATTATCCTCCAAAAATTTTTTATCCTTGCTTTGCATGATATAATCATGGCATGCTATTATGAAAATAATGTTTTGGGTTACAGAAGGGGAGATAAAATAACTTCCATGATAGACAGGAAACAAAAGGTTCCATCTTAATTTCAGTCCAATCATATTTAAATAATATAAAGGATTTGATATTCTCTTTGGTAGGAGCCCATCTTTGCGCTGGTATTTTAAATAAAGTAACAAATTCTTTTTGACTATTTCAAAATCCTTTAACTTGTTTGCGCCAAATGATGCAAAGAATGAGTCCCATGACCAGTATGTACGTCTAAGATTTCCTGTGATAATGCCTAAGGGATAATAGTTGTTTCTCAGGTCTTTCACTGCTGTTTCATAGGCCTTATCAATAATAAACATATTCCCAATATTATGGAATAGTTATAAAAACCTATTGGTTTTGTGGCTCTTTTACCGCAAAGCTTAAAAAGGGCAATATAATACCGCTAGTTTACTGTTCAGTTTATAGAGCAGAAAAAATTTAGTAGAGGAATTAAAAAAATGGAAGGAAAAGTAAAGTGGTTTAATAGCAGGAAAGGATTTGGCTTTGTTGAAGGCGAAGATGGACAGGACTATTTTGTTCATCATACAGCAGTAGGAGAAGGAGTATTTTTGCGTGAGAATGATGAAGTAACCTTTGAAGCTGCTGAAACAGACAGGGGAAAGCAAGCCCAGAAAGTTGTTTTAAAGGCAAAGGCAAGCGAAGCTCCAAAAGAGCCAAAGGAATCTAAGGAAGAGCCTACTGAGGAAGAACCAAAACAAGAAAACGCAGACAGTGAAGATTTCTAAATTGAAACTACATAAAAAATAGTAATTCTTGGAAAATATTTGTTTTTTTATTCTTTTATATTTTACTTATGGGTAAACTTTTTGTTTATTTTTTAGTAAAACTTTTATATTAACAGCTTATTCTCAATTATTAAGCGCTGGTGGTCTAATGGCTATGACTGCGGCCTTCCAAGCCGTATATCCGGGTTCGAATCCCGGCCTGCGCATTTTTATTTGTTAAGATTACTCATGCAAAGCTTGATTCTAATACCACTGTTGCAACAAAGTTGAACAGGATTGTAACAACAAAAGCAATGAAGATATAAAGCAATGTGCTTTTTATCATATTCTGGCCTATGAGGTATCTCTCATTAAGGCTGTCAGAGCCATTCTCAATTCCATTTGCAAGAACAGTAAGAATATATATTATCTGAACAACATATATGCCGACAACTATCTGAAAAAAATAAGTTGGGATCCCGTCACCAAACATTCCCATAACACCCATAGAAGACCCTGCTGATTCTGACCCTTCAGCAAGCGCCTCCATACTTCCTCCCAGTTTCTGGATTATTGTGGTAACCATGGATGTTATGCCAACAACAACCCCTGCTATTGCCGGAGCTATGAATGACAGCTGTGATTTCATTGATGATATGACATCTGCAAGCAAATCCCTCAGCCTCTCATTAACCCTGTGAATTTCTTTTATATAGCGGGAGACATTTACAAGTGACTGAGCTGCAACCTGCGGACCTTTCTTAATGCTCTGAATCAGAACTTTCATTGAGCTCTGGATAATGTTTGATGGAAAAAATAAAACTGCGCCTGATTTTTCATTGAATATAGCTTCTTTGACACTCATGCCAAGCCTGCTTATGTTCATACCTACAATCTTAAAAAAATTTCCAGAGGTTGTATCTCTCATGATTTCAGCTACCCTGCTAAATGCAATCTCAGCAGGAAGCCCATCACCAAGCCTGTTGCCGAGCTGGAAAAGTGCTGATGAAAATTCATTTTCAAGCTTCTTTGTATTTTCCCTTATTTTTATCAGGTTTTTTGACCTCAGGCTATAATAAATGCCTATGCCCAACCCAAAAGCAAGGGGTATGCCAAAACTTAATATTGCCGCACCCAAACCATAAGGGCCAACTACCTGTCCAGCCATAGGGCCTTCTTTTACAATACTTTCATGATAATCAAGAAGCAAAAATCCACCGCTGCCTGCATCAAAACCAGGGCTTATGGCATGCATTATAACAGGGCTTAATCCAATGATAAAAAATATCACTCCAATTATAATGCTTATAAAAATGGGATTTACCCTTAGTTCCGATGATCCTATTTTGATAATAATATTTTTATATTTACTTAATTCAGGATTAGCCTGTGATATATCTGTCTCGCCATAACCAGTGGGCCTTTTGGAAAGTATTGCCTTTCCCATTGAATATACTATTAATGGCAGGGCAACATTGTAGATAGAGGCTACATAGTACCATTTAACATTTTCCATAAAGCTGACCATCAAGGGGAGGATTACCAAGCCAAGAAGGGGCATTACTACACCAAGCATGTGCAGTGTTTGTATTGGTGACTGCAAATTGTGTGCATAGTGAAGCATTTTCTCGTAAGTTCCTTCAAGCATTACATCCAAAGACCTGTCAACCAAACTTAATCTGCGATCGTTGGATGGCTCATACAATGATGATTCTATAAGATGAAATGACTCTATAAACTCGATGTTCCATTTTCTCCATGTCTCAAGATAATTATCTAATGATTCTTTCACAGACTCATATTTTTCAGTCTCAACATCCCAGAGAACTTTCTTTAAGTCAAGTGATAACGGCGGAGCAATGTGCTCTGCAGCAAATGCTATAGCCCCTTCAAGGTTTGATGTATGCCTCATAAAGGTTACAACATAGAAGATGCACTGCACCATCTGGTTGCTTGCTTTCAAACGCCAGTTGTTTGCCAGAAACTCTGGCAGTTTTCTGAAAAAAAACATAAGGATAACTCCTATAACAGAAAAATAAAACACAAAAAATAAGGATTTGACTAATAAAAAACTGAAAATACCTCCAAGAACTATGATTAAAAGAGGGACAAGTATTGCAAAGCTCTCTGTTCCAGAAGGAGTTATATTTAAATGGCAGATATCAATTGATTCCTGTATTAAACCAGAGGTTTTTTTATCTGGTTTCATTCTCAGTATATTCCCACTTAAATTGCATAATTTCTCGTAAAGAGACAGCTCCTTTGGAAGATACTCTTTCTTAAAATCAGAATATTCACGCGATGTTATTTCCTTTCTGGTTTCCTCTATAGGGGTGTTAAGCTCTTCATTCAGTTTTTCCCTGTATTTTGATAAAATTTCTCTAAGGTCTTTGTCCTGTTCCATAAAAAATCCTCAAATTTTTTTCTTTTTGAGCTCCTTTTTAAGCCATTTCTCCCACTCAAATAATATCCTTTTGCTGTCTAAAAAGCCAATATCCTCTTCTACTTTATCTGATATAATATGAAACTCATCATTTGCATTAATAACAAAGTCTGCTTCTAAGATTTCAGGCATCTTTAATTTAACAGAGTAATCAAGAATCATTTTTTTTATGTCTGCCCTTAACATTATGTTGCTCCAGACAGCATCCCAGTCACCAGCCCATTGTTTTACATTCCCTGCAATTGCCTTAAGGACATCTGAGTCACCGTTTATAACATCCTTGCTTGGCTCAAGCATATCTTTTTTTGGATCATATTTCATTAGGTCTGAGAATCCGCCTTCAAGCATTGGGTCATTCTCCCAGTGCTTTCTTACTTCTGTTATTTGTGTGACACGCCTCCATTTATGCAGGCCGTCAGCACTCTTTATAGGGTTTGCAACTATTATAACATCTGTTGCCTTAAATGATGTTTTTGGAACTTTTAAATCATTAACAACCCTGTCATAAACACCATAAGGAGATGCTCCATGGATTGTGCCTGCAACAATATTTGCAAGTGCACCAACACGCATTGCTTCATACAAAGCGAGTGCTTCTGTACTTCTTACTTCTCCAACTATCAGGCATGAATCACCCATTCTTAATGTTGTTCTTATACCTTCATCAGCAGCAACCTCTGTTGTACCTTTAGTCATTGCAGATGCTACTTTCATTGATTGAATATTATATCCAAGTTTTCTTAATGAGCCTGTTGGAAGCTCTAATGTGTCCTCTATTGTTATTATACGGTACTTCCTCATAATCTCTGTCATTATTGCACTAAGAAGGCTTGTCTTTCCAGCAGATCTTGTTCCTGCAACAAGCACTGTTCTTGAGCCGTCAACAATAAAACTTATCAGGCCAGCTGCAAGAGGTGATATCATGCGGTTCTTCATAAATAATGGAAGAGTCCATGGCTTATCCCTATGGCGCCTAAATGCATATGCCAAGCCAGAAGGATTTAATGGAGCAGAGATAACAGCAACTCTTGCCCTTGCCCCTGGTATTATAAGCTCTGTATCAAGTATTGGATTTGCCTCATCCAATGGCCTTCCAGACAGCATTCTTAATTTTGATGCCCATGACTCTGATTCTGTTCTTGTTGGAATGACATTTGTCATGCATTCGCCAAAATCCTGATGAACAATGAAAATTGGGGTCTGGCCCATAGGGCTGTTTATGGTTACATCCTGAACTTTCTCGTCATGAAGCAAAACTTCTATCAATCCAAAACCTACAGTATATCTTACTAAGATATTAGTTAGTTCATCAATATCCTTTGATTTTATTGTCAGATTGTTGTGCTCTGCAAGGTCTTCTATTAAATCATGGCCAATGTTGTAAAACACCTGCCTCATGCGCTCAGGATTAACAAATTCTGACTCTTTTGGCTTATATTCTGAAATTATCTTTCTTGCCTGGTCAATCAAGTCATACTTCTCTTCAGATATCTTGAATTCTGGCGGAAGGATATGATAAAGATAAAGCACTGTATTAGGAACCTTGAAGATTGTTACCTCATTCTCACCAATCATATAGCTAGCAAGCTCCTCACCATCTGAAGGATATGCTGCCATAAGCTTTGTAAACATGAAATCTGGCTTTATTGAGGGGGTGAATATCTGCCTGTAAATACTCCTGTCCCCAACTCTAAAACCTGCTATAAAAGGCTTTGCAATGGTTATCAGCTTGGTCTTGTTCATTACTCCAATAATATAATTCAATATTGAGATAAAC
Source organism: uncultured Methanosarcinales archaeon (assembly GCA_964641515.1). GTDB lineage: Archaea > Nanobdellota > Nanobdellia > Woesearchaeales > CG1-02-33-12 > CG1-02-33-12. The sequence goes on from CAZXME010000002.1 coordinate 17,679, forward strand.
TTTTTTTCACAATGGATACATTCCTCACTATTTGTTTTATCAAGATTTATCTTTTCTCTTCTTAAAAGCCTCTTAAGTTCAACATATGCACCAAGGGGATCACTCTTAAATAGATTAAATATTATATTGTGCATTTGAGTATAGCGATAGTTAGCGCATTTTATACAGCCAGCATCTGAACCAAGGTTATGATACTCAAACAGTTTTTTTTGTTTGGAAAGTTTCTTGTAAGCTTTCGCTATCTCTATAATGATTTGTGTCTGGTCAAAGTCATACTCATAATCCCTTTTCTGGGAGAAAATAATTTTTGTAACATTTCCTACTTCAATAAGTTTTGTTATTGTCTTTGACATGCACTGGGGGTTATCTTCCAAAGAAGGAAGAAATGTGCACTTCTCACAATTAACCTTTAGTATAGCCTCATCTCCCTCCCTTATTACCTCATAAGAGCAAATCTTATTTTTTTTAAATAAGGGCATTTTATTTGTTTTTCTCCTCCTCTTTTTTCAGAAGCTGCAGCGATATCTCAATAAGATGGGATTTATTTCTGTATTTGACATTATCCTTAAGCTGAGAATTAATCCAATTTATTAATTTCTTATCTATTGTTGCGCTTATTGACTTTTTCATATTATAAAATATATTTTATATTTTTTATACATTTTATAACATAACTTATATTTAAAGGTTGTGATTATTTTTGTACTACTTTAATATACTAACATAAGATTTATTATTAAGCTTGGTTTATTGGTATTATAATTAACCAAATCTTGGGAATAAGTAAAAAATGCAGCAAAAACCTGAAACACCATCACAGCCAATGATTGACATATCAAGCATTGTCAATAGCGTTAACCGCAGAGTCAGGGTACTTGAAGAGAGAAACAGTAATATACAGAAAAAAACAGGGGTTATTGAGGACAATATGATTAATAAGAATAAAGGGATTTCCGAAAATATAAAAAGAATAAATTCTGATATAACACAGCTAAAAAAAGAATTTGAGGAAGTTAAGGACAGTATCAAACTATTGGTTAGGGGACTGCGATCCATGGCAAAGAAAGAGGATGTTGATGTAATACAAAAATATATTGACTTATGGAACCCAACAAACTTCGTAACAAACAGGGAATTAGATAAAGCAGTCAAAAGAATAATCAGTGAGAAATAGAAAGTTTTAAAAAGTTTTTATAAAATAAAACAACTAAGGTGAAATAATGGCCTTATTTGGCTCAAAAAAAGGTGAGGAAGAGACTAATGAACAACCGGGAACTAGTGAGAATCCTGTTGATATGGTTCTGAAAATGAGAGAACAAGGCCTTTCCAATAACCAGATTATCACAAGTCTTCAAAGAGAGGGATATGATACAACACAGGTATTTGATGCAATGAACCAGGCAGATCTTAAAAGAGCAAATGGGTCCCCTATAGAAGGTAGTGGAGCAGAAACACAGAATCAGATTTATCCTGAAGAGCTGATGGATGAGCCGCAGCAGTTTGAGCAGCAGCCAGACTATCAGGAGCAAAGTTACAGCAATAAAGATACAACCAAAATAGAAGAGCTTGTTGAGGCAATTGTAGAGGAGAAATGGGTTGACCTTGTAAAGGATGTCAATAAGATTATTGAATGGAAATCAAAAGCAGAGTCAAACATAGCATCTATAAAACAGGAAATAGAAGATTTGAAAGAAAGCTTTAACGGGCTGCAAGAAAGTATAATTGGCAAAATAGATGAATATGACAAGAACATTGTCAATGTCAGCACTAATATAAAGGCAATGGAAAATGTTTTCCAGAAAGCAATACCCACATTTACAGAGAATATTAATGAGCTGGCAAGAACAGTGGAAAGCCTGAAGAGCATTTCAAAGAAGAGAAAAAAATAGAAAATAGAATTTCTTACTCCAGTTTTATTACATTAGCTTGTCTAGATAAGAAAGCCATCGCATAAGCACCTATAAATAATATTAATACAAGACCCAAAACTTTTGGGTGTGTTAATGTCGCAGTTAATGCAGATTCTCCTTGAGTTCCAACAGCTGATGCATTTACAGCTGTTGTTTCATTAACATCTGATGCTGTTGGTTCTGTAAAGAAAATCTTGCCAAATGAAGATAGAATAATTATTAAAATTATTACAAGTATAAAGCCCCTTGTACCTGATTTAGTGCCAAGAATACTCTTTACATCATCATCTGATGCTCCTAAAAATTTGTAGATTAGGACTGCAAAAAATGCAAAGAATATAAAGACAAAAAAGGTTGGGGTTACAAAGCTGATTAAGTCTCTTGTTGGTCCTGACAAACCTAATATGAATGCAAGAGCAAGAGCAAGCATTGCATTAAGGTTCTTGTTCTCACCTAATACTTTAGTAATGGTTAAGATAGCATACAATAAAACAAATATGAATATTAAATAAAAAATTATATTAAAATATTCCAATAATCCTACATCTAAAAAAGTAGCCATTTTATTTATTTTTAAATATATTTACTATATCCTTAAGAGGCTTAAATGTGTTCTCGCCAGCTGTAATTGCAAATATGATTATGCCAAATACCAAAATCACTAAAACAATAGCTATTGTATCCGGGTCAATATTAAACCAGCTAAAATTAGCCCACCATCCTGCTGAAATTCCAAACAGCCATATTATGACTGCAAAAGCAGGAATCAGTATCGCTCCACCAGCACCTTTAGCTTCATATCCAAAAACCCCAGATAATAGCAAGACCATAATAATTGCTATAAGCACTAATGCAACATTCGGCAATACACTGTTGATTATAAGAACTGCATCCTGGCCTTCAGGATAAGTGCCTAAGATATGGGGAATAACAACAACCATTCCTAAGACTAAAGCAATAATAACATTGAATCTTTTGCTATCCTCTCCAAATATCTTTGCCTTCTGAAGAACTGCAAAAACAACTGTAAATATCAATAAAAATGGAAGCATCACATCAAGCATGCCCCAGCTTTCCATTATCTCAAATAATTCAACAAAATTAGTCATTTTTCATCCTCCTTTTTATGATTCTTCTTTTTTCTTTTCTTTTTTAGGACCGCTACCACCTGTAATAAAAAACATCATGCCAATAATAAAACCAATAAGTATTAATGAAGCAACCCAGTTTGTGTCCCATTTTGTGCTTATGAATTCCATAATAAAGCTAAGCCAGGATTGTCCTTCCTCTGTTTTGATTGTATTAAGGAATATTACTGTTATTCCAACAAACATAATAACAGAAAATGTCCCTTTCCATAAACCTGTAAGAAAAAAACCTTCCTCTTCTTCTTTAGCAAATGAACCAACTAATATCAGGAAAAGAATAGACAACAAAAGCAATATGACAACCTGGGAAGAAACTGTTGTTATTATCTCAACAAGTTGCGATGAAGCAATAACAAAAAATGCAACAACAAATGCAACCATTGCATCAAGGTTCTTTTTTGGGTATTTTTTTTTGTCTATTTCTTCTACTCCAAAGATTCTTGTTTTTTCAAGTATTGCAAAAACAATTGTAAAAACCAGCAAAAAAGGAAGAATAACATCATAAATTCCAAGTCTTCCAAAAAATTCTATTGTTCCCCTGAATACAGATTGCTCTACCATTATACAATATCAGAGATTGAGTGATATATAAAACTTTCGCTTTTTAAAGAGCATGGTTTAATTAAAGTAAAAAAACTTTTTGGTAATTCATAAAGATATTATTTGCAACCTCTTCTTTATTCATTAATTTTATTTCAGCTATTTTCTTTATTGTTTGGTTTATGAACATTGGCTCATTTCTTTTTTCCTTAAAAGGGCTAAGGAAAGGCGCGTCTGTTTCTGTTAAAATTTGGTTTATGTCAACTGTTTCAACCATTTTCTGAAACTGTTCTGCTCTTATAATATTTGTAGGAACTGAAAAATAATAACCAAGCTCTGCTGCTTTTTTTATTAATTTTAATTTTCCGCTAAAACAATGAAGTATAACTTTTTTTGCACATGAATTTTTTAGTATATCAATAACATCAGGTTCTGCTTTTCTTGAGTGGACAATTAATGGCTTGTTTATTTTTTTAGATAGATTGATTATTTTCAGGAAAATCTCTTTTTGAAGTTCCTGATCTTTCTTTTTTTTGCAGTATTTGTAATCAAGGCCAACTTCGCCAATTGCAATTATCTTATCTTTGTTTTTTTCAATGAAATTTAGTTCATCTTGTATCTGTTTTTCTGTTAACTTAATTGCATCATCTGGATACAGGCCAAGTGCGGGTTTTATGATTTTGTATTTTTTGCTTAATTCTAAGGTTTTTCTATTGCTTTCAGGATTAATGCCATTGCTTATTATGGCCTTAACTCCAGCTTTTTCTGCTCTTTTTATAACATCATCTAAATCAGAATCAAATTCCTTTAAGTCAAGGTGCGCATGAACATCTACTAATAACATAAAAGAAAAAATCCTTCTTTTTTATTTAAAGCTTTGGTTAATCAACAATAACTGTTTCTAATTTTTT
>CAZXME010000003.1:0-19654 GCA_964641515.1 uncultured Methanosarcinales archaeon
GATTAGGTGAAATACCCTGGGAAATTTTTAATTCTACTTCAATGTTCTTATCTTCACAAGAATACAGATCAGAAGTTGTAAAAGATTATATGAAAAAGAGAATTGATTCTGCTGAGAAAAGAAAAGAGTTAGACTCTGCTAAAGCATACCAATTTCGTAAGTACCTTAAGGATGAAAAAATCAGCCCTTACCTGCTTGATTTCTTTATGCATACTGTTGGTCTTAACGTAGCTGGCTTAGGTTTAGGTTATTATTTTGTTTATATGCCTCTTTTTTCAGGTAATACAGGTTTCTTAGAATCAGTTGTGCGAGCAGGAATCACAGGATCAATCACAAGAACAGCCTGGACTGCTGGAAGAATGTATTATGATTATTCAAGAAAAAATGATATTAAAGACAAAATTTCTTTCAAAGAAAAAGTTAAATTAGCCTTTCAAAAAAGATCTGTTGCTTTTTGGGAAGAATTATGGCCTTTTTGGGGTGTAACTGCATATGCTAAGCAAATGTATCGTTCTGAATGTGAAATAAATAAGGATTTTGGTGAGTTTCTCATTAAGGATATAAGAAATTCTATAGAATCAAAGATTCCTCCATTAAAATATGTTAGGAGAGGTTTAAACAATACATGTAGGTTTAGTAAATCTCTTGTTAATAGTACAAAAAAAGATATAGAATTTTACTTTGATAAAATATATAAAGACCTAATGCATATTGATACTTATGGAACAAATAAAAATAATCGGGATAAAAGAATTAAATGACAATGAAATAGAGATTGTTAACAGGCTGGCCAAGGAGTATTACAATAAGATTCAAAGGGCTATTAAGAATATAACTTCTATTGTGATACATGTAAAAACTTATAATGTTATAGGCAAAAGAAAGCAGTATGAGATAAATGTAAAGATTGTTGCTCCAACAAAAACATTTGATTCAAAAGCAGTTGAATGGGATTTTGCAAAGGCATTGCATATGGCCTTGGGCAAGGTTGAAAGAATGATTGAGCATAGGTTTCATGATTAGCTTGTTTGTTTAACACTATTTATTTTTTCTCTTGATTTTATTACTGCAAATGCAGCTATTCCGCCAAGGATTGCTGTTGTGAATTGCAGAATTCCCATTGTTTTTAGGAATATTGCTGGTATGAGGTTTAGCTTGAAAAGAAGCAGGGCTATCATAAATAAAAAGAATGCCTTTGCAAAGCTACCAGACAACAAAGTGATAAGATAGTTTGTTTTCTTTTTTAAGTAAAGGCCTTTAAAGAAAAGAGTAAGTATAAAGTTTCCAGCCCATATGAAAGGGATGAAATAAAGCAGGAAGATTGTGAATGGCCCAAAAATCAGCCCTCTTGACAGGACTGCAATACTTGGCATAAAAATAACTGGCAAGAGAAAATTTCTTTTTAAATAAATACTTGAAAGTATCAATGCCATGTTAACAGCTGTTCCGACTAGTAGCTGCGGATGGCCAACAAAAAAAGGAACAAAAAAAGCTATAAAAGAATAAACAACTAACTCAATTAACTGCTGCTTGTATTTTGTCTCAAACAATGTTAAGTCAAGGAGTTTTGAAATGTACATATTTAACTAAAAAGTTTATTTGTTTATTAAATTTGTGTTTTAAGAAATAGCGGGGAAAGGATTTGAACCTTTGACCTATGGGTTATGGGCCCATCGGGCACTCCTGACTGCCCCACCCCGCTGTAGTAAATGGGTTTTTATACTTGTTTATAAGTTTTTTGTATGATTGACTAAATAACCTGTTAGATATAGAAAGGCTGTACTTTAATAAAGAAAAAATATAAATAGTTGGTTTCTATAAAATAGATAAAAGAGGTGAATATACTAAATATGGTTAGCCAGAGGTTAATTAATTATATCAAAGAGGATTTAAAAAGCCATGATAAGGAAGAGATAAAGAAAATATTAGTTGGGCAAGGTTACCCAAAAGAACTGGCTGAGAATGCTGTTAAGGCTGCTGTTGAAGCTAGTGAGCAAGAAAAAGAGAATATAATAAAAGAGGAAAATAATATAAAAAAACTTAAAGAAGAAAAGAAGTTAAGAGAAGATAAATTAAAAGAAAAAAAAGAGCAAACTAAAGAAAGTATTAATCAATTAAAGAAAAAATCAGTTAAAAACTTAAAAAATAATTCAAAACTGTTAATTTTTATATTGATTATAATTCTTATTGTAGGGGGGGTTTTTGTTTTTGATAAATTTTCTAATAATTTAGTTTATAATAAAAATGTTTTAAAAATAGGTTTAGTTACAGATTTGAATGGCCTGGGTGATAAATCATTTAATGATATGGCTTATAAGGCCTTGTTAGACTCTAAGGAAAAATACCAAATAGAATTTGAAGTATTGGAGCCAAAAAATGAGGAAGAAATTAAAAAAAGTTTAAGAAAATTTGCTAAACAAAAATTTGATTTAATAATTTCAATAGGTTTCAGTTCAGAGGAATCTGTTGATGAGATTGCAAATGAATTTCCAAAAATTAAATTTGTAATAATCGATGGGGTTGTTGAAAAACCAAATGTAGCATCATTAAGATTCAAAGAGGAGGAAGGAGCTTATTTGGCAGGAATCATGGCTGGAATGATGACAAAATCAAATAAGATAGGTTTTATTGGGGGAGTTGATATACAAATAATAAGGAATTTTGAAGCAGGATTTAGAAAAAGTATAGAATCCGTGAATTTTAATGCAAATTTGACATCTGTATACTTATCTTCTAACTCATCAGGATTTAACAATTCTAAAAAAGCAAAGAATTATGCTCTTGAATTATATGATTTGGGAGTTGATATAATTTATCATTGTGCAGGTTTAAGTGGTGATGGAGTAATTGAAGCTGCAAAAGAAAAGGACAAGTATGTGATTGGAATGGATTTTAATCAAGATTATATGGCAAAAGGAAATGTTCTAACTAGTGTGGTAAAAAGGGTAGATAATTTAGTTTTAGTTTTAATTAATCTAACTGATTATAACAATTTTAAATGGGGTATTTATGAAGTTGGTTTAAGTGATAATTGTATGAGTCTTACAGAATTTGAATATACAAGAGATATTATCCCAAAAGAAGTAATAGAAAAAATTGAAGAAACAAAAGAAGATATAAAAAGTGGAAAAATAAATGTCTATTAAATTTATATCCGTCTTCTTTAACTTAAAACAAAATGATTAATTTAAAAAGGTTTTATTTTTATGTAAAAAGTTTTAATGTTTATATTCATTATAAGCTAAAGAGATATATCCCTTTTGTTGTTATAATTGGTATGAATAATACTTGTAACTTAAAATGTAAATATTGTTCTATGCCAAAATATAAAAAAAGAATTTTTCTTACATTCAAAAAAATATCTCCAATTATTGACCAGATTGCAAAAATAAAAATACCTTACATCTCATTTTCTGGTGGTGAGCCCTTATTATGTAAAGATATGGAAAAAATTGGTTTATATGCACATAAAAAAGGCATAATTACTAATTTAAACACCAATGGAACACTAATAACAAAAGAAAGAGCAAAGAAAATAGCTATAGCTTTTGATTATATAAGGATTTCAATAAATGGACCAGAAGATATCCATGATAAACTTGTTGGAGTTGGAGGTTCATTTAGAAAATCAACTAAAGCATTAGAGTATTTAACTTCTGTTAAAAATAGAATGGCAAAGGTTGGAATAAATTTGTTGGTTTGTAAAAAGAATGAAAATAATATAAAAACTTTTGTTAAAAAATTTAAATCTAAAGTAGATTTCATATCCTTCCTGCCAGAATTTAGTTTTACATTTAACCCTTTTAAAAAAGCATATAATCCTCCTAATGATATAATAAATATCCAAAATAAGTTAGCTAAAGATGGAAAAAATGCTTGTCAAGAAAAATTTTTAAAAAAACATGTTGAATTAAAAGATATGTGTGATGCAGGAAAGCTTTTCTTAGAAATTTTTGCGACAGGAGAGGTTGTTGCTTGTCCATTTAAATGGAATTTGTTTAAGAAAAATAAAAAAGAGAGAGTTCTATTTTTAGGTAATATTTATAAAGAAAATTTTTATGACATTATTAAAAAAGCAAGAAAAAAAGATTTTTCATTTGAATGTGATGGATGCCATGCGCTTTGTACATCAGAGGTTTCGAGAATTTTTAGAATGAACCCCTTTGAAATTATAATAAATTTACCAAGTATTATAAAAGATTATAAGTTATAGAATTTGTCTTAAAGTTAAGCTAAAAATGTTAAACAGTTTTTTAAAAGAAAAATTTAGTTATTTAAAAGAAGCAAGGATATTGTTAAAGGGCAATATTAGAGATTTTTGGATATGTCCTACTTTTAAATGTAATATGAAATGTAAAACGTGCAAGCTATGGAAAAAAGAGCCTGGTAGTTTAGACATTAGTATTATTAAGAAAATATTGAAAGATAAATTAACAAAAAACACAAATTTTGTCTTAGAAGGGGGGGAATTTTTATTATACTCTGATTACAAAGAGGTTTTGAAACTATTAAAGGGAAGAAAATACACCTTATTTACTGCAGGTTATTTAGATAATAGGTTGATAGATGCAACTTTAAAATATAAAATTCCAGAAATTATTATCTCTTTAGATGGAAATCCAAAAACTAATAAAAAAATTAAAGGAATAGATATTTTCCCTGCTATTGAGCACAGCATTAATGAATTAAAAGGAAAAACAAAACTTTCTGTGAATTACACAATGTCTAAATGGAATAACAAAGAGGATTTATTGTTTGTAAAAAGGTTTTGTGAAAAAAAAGGGATTTTGTTAAATATTAACATTTATAATAATGCTAAATATTTGGGTGCAACATTAAAAATGCAAAAGTTATATAATCTAAAAGAGATTGACTTAGAAAGTAATTACACCAAATTTTACAATTTATGGTTAGAGCATAAATTAAAACTGCCTTGTCTTAGTATACGAGTAAGAACAGGTGTTTATCCAAATGGGGATTTGTACTTATGCAAAAAAAAAGATATTATTCTGGGAAACCTTTATGAGAAAAGTTTAAAAGAAATCTGGAATTCAAAAAAAACAAAAAGGTTGCAGAAAGAACTTTTATGGTGTAATGACTGTTGGATGTACTGCCACAGAAAATATGATTTAGATGTTATTAATAAGTTAAGTTCATATCTACCAAAAGGAATTATTAAAAAAATAATGAAGAAAGAAGTTTAAATTAATTAGGATATTAGTTAAATAGTTTTCTTATTTTATTCTCAATCATATATTTAAAATACAGATTTTTTGTCCTATATAGGGCAAGGGGTTTATAAAGTTTAAATAAAATTTTAAATAAAAGAGACACATTTGTAGTATAGCTTGTAAAACCCTTATTTAAGAATAGTGATGTAAAAGTTAATGAATATAAATCACTAATCTCTTTTTCTGATAACCAAGGTAAATTAACCCTAACTTGATCAAAATCAATCCATTGTTCTAGTTTTAATGGCTTTTTTAAACCTAATTTAACAGATAAATCAAATAATTTTGTATTTGGTGTAGGAGTATAGAATGTTATTGGGAGTATAATTGCATTTGGATTGTCTTTTTTAAGTTTGAATATTAAGTTTATGGTTTTCCTTAACTCTATTTTGGTTTCTGTTGGAAACCCACATATAAAGGAATATGCAGGAATAATATCAACTTTTCTTATTTTTTTGTTAAATTCAATTATTTGATTAGTGGTTATATCCTTTTGTATCAGTTTAAGGATTCTTGATGAACCTGATTCAATACCCATGTTTAGTCTTTCACATCCTGCTTGTTTTAATAAAAAAAAGAAATTCTTTTTTTCATGTATGATTGAATTAATTCTTGAATTGGCATACCATTTTATATCTAAATTTTCATTAATAATGCCTTTTAAAATTTTTTTGACTCTTCCTGTATCAACAAAAAAATCATCATCCACAAAACATATGCTTTTTATATTAAACTCATTAACTACATGCTTAATCATTTCCTGTGTTTTCTTTGGACTAAATGATCTCCATTTATGTTTGTGAAAAGGAGGATTATAGCAAAATGTGCATCTTCCCGGACAACCTCTTGATGTTTGGAGATAAATACCTTTTTTTCTATTTTTTGAAATATAATCTTTTATGTTAATTATATTAAAAGGAATTTTTGGTAGTTTATTTAAATCAACAAAGTTTCGGTCTAAATTGGATTTGATTTTGCCATTTTCTTTATACCAAACACCCTTAATACCCTTAAAAGACATATTTTTTTCAAGTGTTTTAATTAATTCATAGAGTGTAACTTCTCCCTCCCCTTTAACTACAAAATCAATATAAGGATTTTCTAAAGCCTGTTTTGGTAGTAAAGAAGCATGAATTCCTCCCAAAACAACTGGCACATCTGAGTTTTGCTTGACAATTTTTGATGCCTCTAAAGCATATTTGATTGGGCTACCAGTCATAGATGTTGTAGCAACACATAAAGGATTCTTTTTTAATTCTCTTACTAAATTTTTTTTCCAGTGTTTATCAATTCTTTGATCAATAATCTTTATATTATAATCTTTAGCAAGATAACAACACATGCTCAATAAAGCAAGAGGTACTCCTACTTCATACTTAATAACCTTTACCTCTCTTACTTTTGGCTGGACTAATATAATCTCTGCCATTCTAGAATCTTATAAATCTTTGATATAATATAAAAATACTTTGATTTTGAACAAGTATAAATTATGAATTTATTATTAGTCAATATACTATAAAAACTATTATTTTTTATATAATTAAATAATTTTAAAAACATGTATAATGAATTTTTATCAAGATAAAAGTTGTTATAAATAAAATAGAAATCAATACACAATAAGGATTTACAAACATTTATTAATCATATTATGTTGTAGATGAATATGGAAAAAAGAAAAAACCAAAAAGAGAAAGTTATAAGATTCTTTGATGAATGTGCGGCTACATATTACAAAAAACGTTACATCGAATCAACACTTGAGGCACATAATTTTTGTACACGAAAAAATCTAGTTCTTAATATGCTCAAAAAAAACAATTGGAGAATTTTAAATATTGGATGTGGACCAGGGGTAATGAGTAAAGAATTATCTCAAAAAGGTTATAATTTGGTTGAATTAGATATATCAAAAAAGATGGTAAAAGAGGCTATTAAAAAATCAAAACAATTAAAAATAAAAAATATGCCTTTATTTTTTGTAGGGGATATTGAAAACCTTTGCTTCCTTGATTCACAATTTGATGCCATTATCTGTTTGGGCACTCTTCAGCTGGTTAATGATAAAAAAGCTATAAAAGAGATGTATAGGGTATTAAAACCGGGGGGCACTATTATAATTGCGGTTCCAACAAAAAGAGTTATAAGTTCTTTTTTAAAGATAATCATAAATCCTTTAAAACCTCTGATTTATAAGATAATAAAAAGAGAAAGGATAATAACCAACTTTAAGAATAAAGGGTATAATCCATGGCAACTTGATATATTATTCGCAAAAAATGGATTTAAAAAAGTAGATTATTTTTATCATCATTTTGTTTTCTTCCCAATAGATGAATTATTTCCTTCATTTTCAATTAAATTTGATAAAAAAATAAGAAAAATATTACTTAAGTCTAACTTGGTTGGAAGGTTATTGGGCAAAACCTATATTGTAAAATTAATAAAAAGTAAATAGATTTATTTTAAAAGTTTAAAGTATTAATCATTAAAATAAATTAAAAAGGATTTCTTTTTTCAATTTTTTTAATAATTTGCTCTTCATCAAAAGTTAAAATTTTTCTTTCTTTCATAATAATTTTTCCATTGCATATAACATCACTTACACAGGAACTATTACAGGAATAAACAATATTAGATACAATATTAATAAAAGGGTGTAATTGACTTGATTTTGCATCTAACAATACTAAATCTGCATTTTTTCCTACTTCAATACTACCTGAGTTTAAGTTTAGGATATTTGCTGCATTAATAGTTGTCATATCAAGTAGATTTTGTGCATTAATTGGTCTTTTGAAAATAGTATTTGAACCTATCATTCTAATTCGTTCCATTAGTATACAACTCTTCATTTCTTCAAAGAGATCTAAGGAATTATTACTAGCTGGACTGTCTGTGCCAAGACCTAAAAGAATCTTTTTATTTAACACATTAGATGCTGTCTGAAGTCCATTATTCATAAGTTTTGCATTACTAACTGGGCAATGCACTAACTTAACGTTCCTTTTTTTAATTAAGTTAAGGTCTTTATTAGTTAAGCATCCTATGTGGGCCCCAAATAAATTCTTATCTAATAAATTATTTTTTTCTAAAATTTCTAAAGGGCCATATTTATATTTTTTTTTTATATACTTAACTTGTCTGTATGTTTCCATGAAGTGAGTTCCTAACAAAACATTATATTGTTCTGCTAATTCTTTTGTTTTATGAATTATTTCAAGACTACACGTATCTAATGAATGAAACATAACAAATGGTCTGATTAAATTATCATTTTTATATTCTTTTAATAAAGATTCGGCTATCTTAAGAGTATGATTTATTTTTCCAGAAAGAGAAAATCTATCTGAAATAGTTTCAGAAACAAATCCTCTAATTCCTAAAGATTTAATAGTTTCTGTGATAAGGTTACTAGAATAATATTCAGATACAGAACAAGTAGTACCTGATTTAATCATTTCAATACAAGATAAAAGGGTTCCAAGAATTATATCTTCTTTACTAAATTTTTTTTCAAAAGGAAATAATTTGTTTGCCCAATCATATAAATTTTTATTATCACAAACTCCCTTTAGTAAGATAAGGGGCAAGTGTGTATGAAGATTAATCATCCCGGGCATAACTAATTTATTTTTAGCATCTAAAATATTATTTCCCTTTAAGTCTCTACCAATTTTAGTTATGATACCATGCTCAATTAATATATCTTTATTTCTTAAGATTTCTCTTCTTTTATTTTGGGTTATTACTAGATATGCGTTTTTTATTAACATATTAATCAACTATTTATTTTTTATTATATTTAAAGTTCTTGGGATTATAAATTCCTCAAAATTTAATAAACTAAATCTAGCCAGTATGTTAATTAGATATGCCTTATTAATATCTTTTGTAAAAGTGTATCTTTTAAAATTACCGTTAGAAACTTCATCAGAAAAACATCCCCAATCCCTAAAGGAATTTGGAGGAATCCACCCTTTTTTGATTAAATTAAAATAATCAAGAGTATTAGGGTAAGGTCTAAAAAGATGAGCAACAAACATTGATTTTGCACCAGTTGCAGAATTTTTAATTGGTAAATTTGCTAGTTTCTTTGCTAATTTAAATGTGTCTTTTAAATCTCTTTTAGATTCTCCCGGATTCATTAAAACAAAATTTGCTTGAGGTACAATCCCTGTTTTTTTAACTTTACTAAAAAAATCTATAATTTTTTGCTGATTGTCAAATTTATTAAATTTACTAATAAATTTTGAAGAGCCTGTTTCTACACCAATATAAACATGACAAAAACCTGATTTTCTCATAAGTTTTAAAGTGTTATAATCAACAAAAGTGTCTATTGCAGCAAGCATATGATTTTGAAACTTATTTAAAATAATCTTTTTGCATAGTTTTTTTATTCTTGTGTTATTTACAGCAAAATTTGAATCAATAAAATATATTTTTTTATTTTTCATATCAACATTTTCATTTATTGATTTAATCTCTCTAGTTTTTATTTCAATAGGATAACTTCTCCAAAAACATTTTTTTTCAAAACCTGAAAAATAGCAGAAAGGACACTGTCTAACACATCCTCTAGAAGATTCAACAGTAATTGAAGTATATTTTTTTAAGTCAAGAAGGGTGTGGTCTGGTATGGGTAATTTACTCAAATCTTTAACAATAGCAAGGGGTGTTTTGATTATTTTATTTTTTTTTCTATAACATAATCCTTGTTTTGGTATTTTTTTAGTTTTTCCTTCAATATAGTTAAGCATATCCAGAATAATAAAATCTGGCTCACCAACAAATATATAATCTGCAACTGTTGTTTTTAATGACTGTATTGGCGATAAGGTTACGTGTGGACCCCCCAATGCTATAACACATCCAAGTTTTTCCTTCAAAATTCTTGAAAAAGCATCAATCCAAACCAGATTAGATCCAGTTGAGCAGGTTATTCCAATAAATTCTGGCTTAAATTTAAGAATATCTTGAATTTTTGAATCTAATAAAAAATTAAAGATTTTTACTTCATGTTTGTGTTTTAGAATAGTTGCCAACTGTATTAATCCATTAGGGTATGCTTCAAAGTCTATTGAATTTAATCTCTTAGTTATAGGTATCAAAAGATTATTCCAGTAGGGTTTGCCTTTAGCAGAGTCATGAATAATCTTAAAAAGACTATTAGTTTTACTCCCCGTATCAATAGGTGGCATAATCAATGCAATTTTCATTTTTAATGTTTGATATTAGTTATATAAATGTCTTATTAGTTGTATATTTAATTTTATTAATTGTGTAAATGAATTTGCTCTAAATAATTTTTTAAAGATGTATGATGGACGGAGGTAAAAATGCAAATATGCTCTTCTTCTTTTAAATTCAAGTTCCCTAGAACTTATGTTTGGATGATAATGAATGTATTTTGGTGGGTTTTCAAACCAATTAATTTTACTAAATGAGTTAGAGTCTAATAAGGTGTTGTATAGTTCAGTTCCTGGATAAATTACTGTTTTATTAAAGGTTACATAGTCCAAATCTAAGGATAGTGCAAGTTTTATAGTATCATCTATTGTCTGAGGGGTATCTATAGGGAAGCCCAACATAAAGTAAGCAAAAGATTCTATTCCTACTTCATTAGTTAGTTTCACTGCCTTTTTTATTTGATTTAAGTTTATGCCTTTTTGAATATAATCTAAGATAGTTTGATTGCCACTTTCTATTCCATAGGCAATTAACCAGCATCCTGCTTTTTTCATTTCTTTTAATAAGTCCCTTGATATTGTGTCTACCCTCGCTAAACATCTCCAACTGATAGATATATTTCTTTCCCTAATTAATTTGCATATTTTTAAAACCCTTTCATGATTTAGTGTAAAATTGTCATCTACAAAATCTAACTCATTAATTCCATATTTGTTTATAAGTAATTCTATTTCTTTTATAACTCTTTCAGGAGAATGCATACGGACTTTTTTTCTAGAAATAGAATTATCACAAAAGATGCATCTATTGGGACAACCCCTGGAGGAAATTAAGTTTGTAGAAGGTAAATTTTTATACAATGCTTTTGGTTTGTAAAATTTTAAATTGGGTAGTAAGTGCCTTGCTGGGAAAGGCAGTGTATCAATGTTTTTTATAACAGCTGGAGATCCGGTAAATTTCAGCTTGCCTTTAGTTATGTATACAATACTATCAATTTTTTTAAGTTCAAATCCATGTTCAAAAGCATTAACTAATTCAGGAAAAATAAATTCTGCTTCACCTAGTATACCTGCATTAAAAACTCCAGTTTTCATGGTTTCTTTGGGAAGAGCATTGAAAAATGGTCCTCCAACTACAAGAAAAATAGAGGGATATTTTTGTTTTATTAAAGAAGCTATCTTCAATAATTCATGTGCAACCATCACTGTTCCTGTAATTCCAACAACATCTGTATTAGGATTTAATCTTTTCACAACTTCATTGGAGGATAAATTTTCAAGTTCAGCATCAATAATCTTAACATTATGTCCTTTTAATTCTAATACTGCTGCTATATAAGTAAGCCCTAGGGGGGGTTGTTTATCTCCTATTTTCATATCCATATTTAACATTGGATTTATTAGAGTAATCTTCATTTTTTAATAATAGTTTGATTTTGTTTTTTAAGCAAACGTACAAGTGAAAAAATACAATGGGGATATGTAGTGGGTATATTACTATTACAAAGAGGATCTTTATTTTTAAGATTTTGATATTTTATAAAAGTGTGAGCTTTACAACCTCCCCTACAGAGGTATTTGTTCTTACATTGTTTACATTCTTCAGGTATAATCAACCATTCTTTTCTTTTTTTCTCAAAATTCTTCCATATCTTTTTTAATGAAATGTTATTTACATTTCCAACATTTAAAACAAAGGGGGCTTCTGGACATGGTTTAGCAGTACCATCCTGCATTATTGATAAATTATTTCCAAAGCATGAGCACATTCCTCCACTCAAATATCCTACTCCTTCAACTATTTCCTTAATCCCTGAATAAAATTTTGTTATATTAATAAGGGCTTGTTCCCATCCTTCTTTTGAAATCTCTAATTTTTTATTGATTTTTTCATCCTTTACAGGCAAATATCTTTCAAACATAGGTAATGCTCCAAGTTTAAGGGAATTAGCTATCATTCTATCAACATAATTCACATTAAATTTTGTAATAACCGCAAATGTAATTACTTGAATTTTTGCATTCATGCATTTTCTTATAATTTTTTTGACTTTTGTAAAGTTTTGTTTTGTTCCCGTAAGTTTATCATATATCTTTTCATTATAATCATACTTAATTACTAAAAGTACCTGTGTGCTTAACTTTTTAATTTTTCTAATCCATTCATCATTGATTAAAATTCCATTTGTAAAAATAGTTATACTCATATTTTGTTTAGAAGCATATTTCAGCAACTTGTAAAAATCTTTATGTAAAAAAGGTTCTCCTCCTAAAAAGTCTATATTATAAACCCCTAATTTTTTTGCCTGAGTTATTATGTTCAACAATTTTTCAGTGTTTAAAGTTTTTACCTTTTTATTATTAACATAACAATACACACAGTTATAATTACATTCAGTGTTTATGTGCAATTGTATTGTTTTTGGATATGAAAAGAAAGAATAATAACTATTTTGAATTAGTTGGGCCATAAAAGGAACCTTAGATAAAAAACTAATTAATTTCCAAACAATATCCAATTTTACTATTTTTCTTGAAATCATTTTATTATTTATTAAGCCAATGATAGACTGACTTAAATTTGAAGTAATTATTTTCAATTAATTCATTGGCATCATTAGATATGTAATTGGTCATAAATTCATTATATAAATCAATAAATACCTTTTTGGTATTATTTAAACGCTGTAATGTTTTAAATAATTTTCTTTTATAGTTTTCATCATATTCTCTTCTAGCAGTACCTATAATTAAAATATTTCTATGTCAGACACATTCTTTTTCCACTTCTAGCATATTACTATGTCCTTATTAAGTTATATATCTTTCGGGAATTTTTAACAGTGCCTATTTTTCCAAAAAACGTTTATATTAAACCACCCCCTTCAATACAATGAATTATTTTAAAAGTGGTAATAGGAGAATTAGAAATAATAATATAAATAATATGTCTAAATATAAAGGGGGGTTGTGGATTAACATTATAATGCTTAATACCTCAAAAATAAATAAGTTTAAATAAGAAACTAATGTTTATTCAGACCAAAAGGTGGAGTTACATTAAATCTATACTAAAATGATCTCAATTATTGTACCTGCTTATAATTCAGAAAATACAATTGTACCATTAATAGAGTCTGTACTAAAAAGCGATTATTTGAGTTATGAATTAATAATAGTTGATGATTGCTCAACTGACAATACAGTTAAAAAAATTAAACCTTATTTAAGAAATAATAGAATAAGACTTATTAAGCTAAAAAAAAATTCAGGACCTGCAAAAGCAAGAAATGTAGGAGCCAAGATAGCAAAATATAATATACTTTTTTACATAGATTCTGATGTTGAGATATTTCCAAATACATTAAAAATTATTCAAAGATCCTATAAAGAAAAACCAGAAATGTCTGCAATGATAGGCATTTGTCATATTAATCCAATAAACAAAGGATTATTTCCAAAGTATAGAGCCCTATTAGAATATAGTTGGTTCCTTAACCAACATAACAAAAAAAATACTTTCTTTACACCAAGAGTAGGAACAATAAAGAAAAATGTTCTGCTTGAGCTAGGAGGTTTTGACGAGAAATATAAGGGGGCCGATGTTGAGGATTATGAATTTGGCTATAGACTCACAAACAAATATGATATTTATATAAATACAAAAGTACAGGTAAAGCATTTTTTTCCCACCTATTTACAAAATGCAAAAAACTACTATAAAAGGGGAGTACTGTGGACCAAGCTTTTTTTAGAAAGACTAAAGTTTGATAATGTTGGGACAAGTTTAGAAGCGGCTATAGAAACATTACTCCAATCATTGACAATATTTCTTTTTATTCTCTCAGTATTCTATCCAATCATTTTTATTCCACTATCCTTAACACTTATTGTAATTGTTTATCTAATGAGGAATTTTCTTATCTTAACCTTAAGAAAGGGGGGACCTTTGTTTATGATGTGGGCTTTTATGACAAGATATTCACTTTCCTTTGTTGTCAGCGCAAGTTTCATTGTTGGAACCTTAAAATATATAATTAAACATCCTAAAGTTGAAAGACAAATACTTCTTTTACGAAGTTTTTTGAATGTAAAACAACCAAGCTATCTTATCTTTTTTGTAACTTCCCAATGTAACTCAAAATGTAAGATGTGTTTTAACTGGAAAAATATTGAAGAATACAAAAAAAGAAAAATACTTTCCTTGAATGAAATTAAAAAAATAGCAAAACATTTTAAAACATTATATCATATAACACTCTCTGGTGGTGAACCAGTTCTTAGAGATGATATTCCAGAGATTGTTAAAGTATTTTATAAATATAGTAATATGAGATCATTGACTTTTACTACAAATGGATTACTCACTAAGAAAATTGTCTCAAATGTGGAGCAGATCTTAAAAGAATGTCCAAATATCCTTATTAAAGTACCATTATCAATTAATGGGTTATTTGAAAAACATGATAAAATCCATGGTATTAGAGGAAATTTCAAAAAGCTTGAAAAAACATATTTTGAATTAAAAAAGCTACAGGAGAGGTATAAAAATTTAGTTATTACGGCTACAACTGTAATGTCAAAATTTAATAAAGTACACATTAGAGAAATATTAACATATGTTGATTCAAGATGGAATGTTAATAATCATGTGGTTCTCCTTGCAAGAGGAAACACAAGAGAAAAAGATGCAAAAGATGTTTCAATAAGGGAATATAAAGAACTCTTTGAGTATATTGATGAAATCAATTCAAAAAAACATAAAAGAATATATCATTTGTCCAAATTTTATAATTTAGAAAGTACTCTCGAAAAGTATTTAATTCTAGCAACACTAAAGAAAAAAACCCAGGTAATTCCTTGTTTGGCAGGCAAGAGAATGATAATTTTAGGTGATACTGGAGATGTTGAACCTTGTGAGGTATTAAAATATTTCCTTGAAAAAAAAAATAAAAGATTAAAGAGTACAGTTATGGGCAATGTAAGAAATTATAACTATAATATTAATACTATTTTAAAATCAAAACAAGCGAAAAAGATAATCAAATTTATAAAGGATAAAAAATGCTACTGTACATTCGAATGTGCTATGGCTGTTAATATAGTTTTTAACCCTATTGTTTTTTTAATGAGTTCAATAAAATTTTTCAAAAAAATAAATTAAAATCATGAAAAATAGTGAGGTATTCTACTCCATATGAAGTGCGGAGTTTGATAGGACATCTGCCTTGATAAGTAGTTTTTAGGATGCCAAAAGAGGATACTATGTCTATAGATTAAGTCTAAAGTTTGAGCATCATCTTTTCAACATAATAACTAAATTTGGTACTAGAGTAAAAATCGATGCTCCAAAAGAATTTGTTGATAAGGAATATGTTGCAAGAGAAACAAGGCAATTCCTACACACGCTTATGTATGTAGTATCCTTGCTTAGTAGAATAATTAGTATCTTTAAACTCTTTTTTAGTCTCATTATTCATCTTCTTTTTAGTTTTATTAAGCCAATAATATAGTTAATGATTGTTTTTATTATTTTTACTTTAGTATCAGAGTGTTCACTCCATTCAATAGGCATTTCTTTTATTTTATATCCTTCTTTTTCTGCTAAAAGAAGTAGTTCTGTATCAAAAAACCATTCATCATTTCTTGTCCTTTTCAGAAGATTATTAACTACTTTTTTATTTACAACTTTAAATCCACACTGCATATCTTTTATTTTTGTATGAAAAAGTTTTTGAACGAAGAGGTTATAGACTCTTGAAAGAACTGTTCTATGCAACTGTCTTTTTACTCTTGATTTTTTTATAAATCGTGAACCAACAACAATATCATAACCTTTTATGATTTCATTTACCATTTTTGGAAATGCTTTTAAATCGGTTGAAAGATCAATATCCATATATGAGTAAATATTTGCATTTATTTTCAACCAACTTGTTTTTATGGCATTTCCTCTTCCTTTCTTTTTTATAAATAAATATTCAATTTCTTTATTATCTTTACAAATCTTTTTTGCCACATTTTCTGTATTATCTACTGAGCCATTATTTGCAATTACAATCTTAAAGTTATCTTGAATATTACCTTGGCAGAATAAAAATATTTTTCTTATACTTTCATTAAGTATTTTCTCTTCATTAAAAACAGGTATTGTAATATTTATTTTCATTTTCAGATTTAATAAATTGTGTTCTATTTATAGTTTATTTTTCACTATGTAGTTTCCAATAGCCAAGTAGTTTAGATGCTATAAGGGCATTTAAGTTAGGTCATTTACAGATGAGCACGCTATTGGTTCTTTATGTATATTAAACTCATGTTTATAATGCTTGGGATTCCAGTTATTTTCTTATATCCATTAATTATTCTGTAAAAAGGGATTGTCTTCACTACTTAACAAATGATGTCTTCTTAATTTTAGTTAAAAAATGTTTTTTATTAAACTAATTTTTTTGTTCATTTTATAAGTTTGTATATCATAATTTTATGCCCTTTCCTATTATCTATTTTATAGATTAGTTTCAATTCTTCAGGAACATTTGATTCATTAAGTAAAAATAATAGGTTTGGTCTTAATCTTAAGATTACTTTTTCGTCTATTACAACATAATCAACATCATGGTAGTATGCATAATTAAATATTTTTGAATGATTTTCATAAGGGATCATTATATACCCCCCCTCTGCATAATAACTTATTTGTGGTCTTCTGCTCATTATTAAAAAATTATTATTTTTACTATTATTTTTTAACCAAAAACCGGCTTCTTTCAATTCTAAAGATTCTAAGGGGTCATAATTTTTTATTTCTGTTATAGTTGGTTTTATGAGAGTAAGTAATATAATAATTATGATAAGATAGTTTAAGAAAGAGTTATACCAGTTTGTTTTTTTAAAAGTAAAACTATTTAGCTTTTGAATTAGAAAATTTTGTGATTCCTTAATGCCTCTTGCAATCCATATAAATAAAATTGGAATTGCTGGCATAAAATACCTAGTATCAATTGCAAATAAGGGGTAAAACAAAAGGGGAACAATCAAAAAGGATAATAAAAACAATTCTTTTATTATTTTATCTTTCTCTAATTTAATAAACAAAAAGTTAATGATCAAGAAGAAAATCAGGATAGGAGACACCATTAATATAGGAATAACAATTTTGAATATATTATAAACATTTTGAAAGTAATCTTTCAGGACCCTTTTAAATCCATAATTTTTCATAGTCAAAAATAAACTTTTTTCTTTCTCAAGCTCGATTTTGTGGTTCAAATCATCTTCAGATAATTCTCCTAAAATTTTCTCAGTATAGTATGGATTGTATCTCTCCCTTCCTAATATAAAGGCCTCTTTAGTTTTATCGTTTAGCTTCCATTCACCTGTAATAGTATGAAGATGTAATGCATATGGTAAATAAATGATAAAAAAACCAATTAAAAAGAGAGATAAGAAAAAAAGTATTTTTTTAAACACAACTTTTTGATTATTAAATATATATACAAACCACACTAAAATGGGAAATATAAAAAAAATACCCTCGCTGTTTGTTAAAGTTATTAAACCAAGAGTAAAACCCCCCACCAAGGGTAATAACTTTTCTTTTTTTTTAAGAGTTATCCAAGTTAAGGTAATTGTAAGTAATACTAAAAAAGTATATGTTGAAGCAGATAAAATTATAGTAGAAAACTTAATTAAAAGGGGATGAAATATAACTAATAAGACAGAAATAAATGCCACATCTTTATTATAAAATTTCTTAGCTAAGTAATATGTTGGGAAAATTAAAAGAACATTAAAAAATATACTTACTAATCGCCCAGATAATTCTATATTCTTAAAAATTAAAGAGAAAGTAGCAATCATAAATGGAACAAAAGGAGGTATATGGCCCTTTCCTAACCATCCAAAAATATTTCCTTCTGCTAAATCTTTTCCTCTATTCATAAAATTAATAGAGTCTACACTTAAATAAACGCCTTCAAGACCTATTCCATTACTATGTTGTAAGAAGAAGAAACATATACCAAGTGATAAAAAAACTAAAACTAATAATTTAATTAATTCCTTTTTCTTTATTGTTTTGTTTTTAAACATTTTACTTAATATTTTATAAAAAGCCAGATTGTTAGTTAATATACCCTAAACTCTTCAGTTTTTCTTCTGTATATTTATTTATAAATGTTAGATTTTGACTTTTTACTTCTTTATTATTATATGAGTCAACATAATCAATATGGTTGTATGTTAGGTATTCTTCATTAATTGCTTCTATTAAAACTCTTCCATCCATATCTCTTCCAATTAGTAAATCAAATAAGTAAAGAATTGTTGGGGTAACATCAATTACATCTGCTGAAATCAGTTTGTTCTTCTTTATGTTTGGTCCCTTCATAATCAGTATTCCATTTACTTCATGTTCTGCAGACCAAGTATTTAGTTCAACAAAGTCTTTTAGATTATATATTTTATTATTTATTATTATGTCTTTATTATAAATTTTTTCTCCTTGACCCCATTTAAATCTAAAGTAGTCCTCAAGGACAATATCTGGAAATGACTCATTTTCTATAGTATTGAACAGTTTAGTACTACTTCCTTCAATATAATCCTGGTTTGTAAATCTTATTGACAACAACTTTTCAATGATATCTTTTTTCAAAATATCATATTCTTTTTGTTCAACTACTCCATACTTTTCCCTTTCTTTAAGATTAAGATTAACTCCATGTTTAGCAAACCCCCCTGCGTAATAGGCTTTGGTTTTTGACCAATCAATTTCATCTGAATTATTTTTAAATTCCAATAATCCAAGCTTATTTAAGATTTTATTATATTTCCATTTCCATAATACATGAGAATGATCACCAGAGACAATGTCCTGGTCGCGAAAGCCTCTCATACCATGGTCTGATACTATAATAAGAGTTATATCTTCATCATTTATATAGGGTCCAATAAATTTATCAATCTCCTTATAAAAATCAAAAATGACACTTCCATATCTTTCTTGTTTTTTCTTACTTACATTATAATATTCTGGTTCCATATATTTCCAGAAACGTTCTTGACCATTGTTAGTAAAATAAAAACCAACAGCATAGAGGTTAGGATTATATTTATCAACTAAATATTGTGATTCAAGAATAAGCCTACCTGTTCCTGTTTGCTCTCTTTCAAGCCAAAAATCATCATAACTGGAATAATATTTCTTATAGTTTTCTTCTGTTG
>CAZXME010000004.1:0-19113 GCA_964641515.1 uncultured Methanosarcinales archaeon
TGAAATTTGCAAAAAAGAAAATATAAAAGTAAATATTGTTACTGTTATATCAAAAGATAATATTTCTCATATACCCTATGTTCTTGAGGTAGCTGGTAAGCATAGCATAGGAGTTTATTTCCAGCCTGCAGATGAAAATCATTTCAGTAACAGAGATAAGAGAGAGCATGTAATTTGTGATGAAGAGGATTTTAAGGAAATCATAAATTTTCTTATAGGAAAGAAGCTAGGAGGAAATAAATTTATTAATAATAGCATTACGGGATTGAAACATCTTTATTATTGGCCGAAATCGAGGAAAATGCCTTGCTTGAGAAGATTGTTTTCTTGCGATATAGAACCTGATGGTAGAATTTTTATTTGTGATAATTTTCCGAATCATCAAAAGTATCTTGTGTCTATAAAATCAACCTTTAAAGAGACATTCAATAATTTATCTTTACCACATCCTTGCCGACAGTGTTGGACTGCTTCAATAGTAGAGTTTAACTTAATGGCAAGTTTTAGACCGGCAAATATAGCATATATGTGGGGAAAGTTTAAAAGTGGACTTTTTAATTGAGGAAATAAAATATGAATTTTCTTGAAAAAATAAATATTTCTCGGAAAGTTTTGTTGGCGCGAATAACCAAAAGAAAAATTCCTTTAGCAGTTAGCTTTAATATTACTTATAGATGTAATTTGAAATGTAGATATTGTAGATATCGAGAGAGAGAAGTAAAAGAATTAAACACAAAAGAGATATTTCGTTTAATAGAAGAGTTATCATGTTCAGGTATTAGGTGCATTACTTTTACTGGTGGAGAACCTTTCTTGCGGGAGGATTTACCAGAGATAATTAATTTTTGCAAATCAAAGAAAATATATGTTTCAATCAATTCCAATGGTACCTTATTAAAAGAGATGATTGGGAAAATAAAAGGAATTGGTAATATTCAGATTAGTCTAGATGGTCCAAGGCATATCAATGATGCTATCCGAGGTTTAGGTGTCCATGATAAAGTGATAGAGGCTATTGAAATTTGCAAAAAAGAAAATATAAAAGTAAATATTGTTACTGTTATATCAAAAGATAATATTTCTCATATACCCTATGTTCTTGAGGTAGCTGGTAAGCATAGCATAGGAGTTTATTTCCAGCCTGCAGATCAGAATCTTTCTGGTGATGCTTCTAAAGATATGTTTTTGATTCCTGAGGAAGACAACTATAAAAAAGTTATTACCTACCTTATAAAGAAAAAAATACAAGGGTGTAAAGCTATAAATACTAGTCTTTCTGGGCTAAAACATTTGTATAATTGGCCTAAGCCAAAGAAAATATTTTGTTCAGTAGGTTTATGTCATTTTTTTATAGAGCCGGATGGCAAAATTTTTATTTGTGATGCCTTTCCTTATTACCAAAAATTTTTGATACCTGTGAATAAAAATTTTAAAAAAACATTTAATAGTTTATCTTTCCCTCATCCTTGTGAGGAATGTTGGGGTAGTTCTATGGTAGAATTTAATCTAACAGGAAACTTTAAACTGGATAGTATGTTTAATGTGTGGAAAAGACTTTAACTATAATAATTTTAAATTCAGAAGGCAAAAATATGAAACAAATACCTCGCTTTAAATCTTCATCAACGGTAAAGGAATTAGTGAAAGCAGCATTTCCTCATGAAAAAATAGTTAGTGAAGGTGGGGATCTTGAGGTGTTTACTAAAAAATTTGCTCAATATATTGGTGCTTCTTATGCGGTTCCTGCTCCCTTAGCTCGAGTGGCTTTAAATGCAATACTTTGTGGGCTTAACCTTTCGCAAAAAGGAGAAGTTATTTTACCTTCCTTAACTTTTCATTGTATTCCAGCAATGTTTCAAAAACTTGGATTGAAGCCTCGTTTTGTGGATATAAAACCAGATACTTATTGCATGGATGCAGATCAATTAGAGGAGGCCATCACACCTTCTACTGTGGCTATCGTACCGGTACATTTATATGGGCGTGCTTGTGATATGAAAACTATTATGGAAGTTGCCAAACGTTATAACTTGGCAGTTATTGAGGATTGTGCTCAATCTTGTGGAGCTGTTCATTCAGGTAAGCGTTTGGGAAGTTTTGGTCAAGGAGCTATTTTTTCATTTCATCCTCATAAAAACATTTCTGTATTAGGGGCTGGCATGCTTACTACTAATTCTAAAGAAATAGCGGACAAAGCTGTAGCTTGGATGAAACAATTTCCTATTATGAGTAAGGCGGTTTTAGCGAAACGAATACTTTATGTTATTGGGATGCGTTTCGTAACACAACCATGGTTTTGGAATAGTCTTATGGCTCCATCATTAAGATTTGGTGCTTGGGCAGGCGTTGATATGATTGAATTATTAACTAGTGAATTACCGGGCTGGAAAGGGAGAAGTGTCAAACCTAGTTGGCTTATGCCGCGGTCATTTCATGGACGGGTAGGTTTAAGTCAATTAAATACATTGGATGATTTAAATAATAGACGGATGCATAATGGTAATCAACTCTTAGAGAGTCTTCGTAATGTGCCAGGGGTTAAAATACCTTCACGCGCTTCTGAGGGTGAAAATGTTTACTCGACTTTTGTTGTTAGAGTTAAAGATCGCCAAGGATTTCGTCGGCGTATGCGTCGATTTGGTGTTGATACTCACGGAGGGAATATGTTTGTAGGTCCTCATTTGCCAGGACTTGAAGGTACTGGCAAGTGTGAGATTGCTTCCGAGGCTATCGAACATATGGTTCATTTACCTGTTTATCCTCAAATGAATGAAGAGGACATAAAATTGGTTTCTGAAGCTGTTATTAAATCTATTTCTGATAAAACGTATTGAAAATGAATTTTATTGAAAAATTAAATTTTTCTCAAAAAGTTTTAAAGGCAATAATATTTAAAAAAAGATTGCCTTTAGTGGTGGGATGGCGGATTACTGAAAAGTGTAATTTAAGGTGTAAATATTGCGGTTGCTTTGAAGAAGATCATGAGGAGGTAGATGTAGCAAGTATATTTAAAATAATAGAGGAGTTATGCAATTTAGGTACTAAATTTATTAGTTTTTCTGGTGGAGAACCTCTCTTGCGGGAGGATTTACCAGAGATAATTAATTTTTGCAAATCAAAGAAAATATATGTTTCAATCAATTCCAATGGTACCTTATTAAAAGAGATGATTGGGAAAATAAAAGGAATTGGTAATATTCAGATTAGTCTAGATGGTCCAAGGCATATCAATGATGCTATCCGAGGTTTAGGTGTCCATGATAAAGTGATAGAGGCTATTGAAATTTGCAAAAAAGAAAATATAAAAGTAAATATTGTTACTGTTATATCAAAATATAATATTTCTCATATACCCTATGTTCTTGAGGTAGCTGATAAGCATAACATAGGAGTTTATTTCCAGCCTGCAGATAAATATGGCTCTTGTGATAGCAGTAAAGATATTGTATCTGAAATCCCCGATGAGATTGATTATAAAGCCTGTATTTCTTTTCTTATAAATGAGAAAAAAAATAAAAATAAAGTTATTAACAGTAGTCTTGCTGGGTTGAAACACCTTTATAATTGGCCTAAACCTAAAAAGATATTTTGTTTGTTGAGTTTAATTTTTTGCTCTATTGAACCTAATGGTAAAATTTTTATTTGTGATAATTTTCCTGATTATAAAAAGTTTTTAGTTTCTTTAGATTCTCAGTTTAAAAAATCATTTGATAGTTTGTCTTTGCCACATTCTTGTCATCAGTGTTGGACTGCATCATTAGTAGAATTAAATTTATCAGGGAGTTTTAATTTAAGTAGTATATTTGAAATAATAAAGAGGTTTAAAGATTAATAAGGAGAGCTAGCATGGCATTTATAGATTTTATGTCTCAGTTACATAATAAGACGAAACGTGATTACCTTGAAAGGGTGATTAAACATGATAAAGCAGAGTGTGCTGAAGTAGCCAAGCGGCTTGATAAGGATTACTGGGATGGTGATCGTAAATATGGCTATGGAGGATATTACTATGATGGTCGTTGGGCAGTGATAGCAAAGGATTTTTTTAAGCATTACGGACTTAAAACGGGGAATTGCATATTAGATGTAGGCTGTGGCAAGGGGTTTTTGTTGCATGATGTTAAATTATTATATCCGGATATGGAGGTAAAAGGCATAGACGTATCTCAATATGCTTTAGATAATGCAAAAGAAGAAATTAAACCCTTTCTAGACTTAGGCTCAGTTTGCAAGCTTCCCTATACTGACAATGAGTTTGATTTAGTTATTTCACTTAATACGTTACATTATTTATATATCTATGAATTAGAACAAGCTTTAAAGGAAATTGAAAGGGTTAGTAAAGGGAATAGCTATATAGTGGTTGAATCTTATAGGAATGAAAGTGAAAAAGCTAACTTATTGCATTGGCAGCTTACTTGTGAGTGCATTTTTACTCCTCAAGAATGGGAATGGTTATTTAATAAGTTTGGTTATACAGGAGATTATTCTTTTGTATTTTTTACATAAATTGGGGTATTTTAGGAATGAAATTTAGTGAAGTAGCTTATTTTGGTTGCCAAATTATAAAAATGCATCTTCAACCTAAGCGTCGAATACCGCTTAGTATGTACATTGTATTAACTAATCGGTGCAATAATCATTGTGTTTATTGTCGAACTCATAATTTACCTCAAGAGGATTTATGGAATACTGAAATTTTAAAAAGTGTTATGCTTGAGATGAAAAAAAGTGGTGTCCGGCGTGTGCAATTTACTGGAGGAGAACCAATGCTAAGGGATGATATCGGCGAAATTATTGCTTACGCTAAGAGTTTAGGGTTTTTTGTCGGCATATCAACCAATGGCTACAAGGTTTCTGAACGAATAGATGAGTTAAGAGATGTAGATGTTGTATTTCTTTCTTATGATGGTCCTGATAAAGTGCATAGTCGGTTGCGTGGCAAAAATAATCTAGAGGATGTTAAATCTGCATTGGTTGCGCTTAAATCAAAAGGTATTCGTGTATGGACGACGACGGTTTTGACACGGTGGAATGTAAATTTTATTAAGGATATTGTAAATTTTTCTCGAAAACATAATATTTTAGCTAATTTTAACAGGTTGGAATTTTTTTCTGATTATCCGTGTTATTTGCATCCTCATATTAAAGAGGTAGAAGAATTAGTATTGCGGGGAGATGAAAGGAAACGAGCTTTTCAAGAATTGATTAATCTAAAGTTGTCTGGTGCGCCGATTGGTTCTTCGCTTAAGTATCTTAAAAGTGTTTTAGAGTGGCCATATGATGAGCGAATAACTGATTCAAGACCATCAAAAAGTTATAAATGTTGGGCCGGCCGGGCTTATGGACATTTAAACTCAGATGGAAAGTTGTATTCATGTGGTTGGGGAAGTGGAAGCGTTTTGGGCGTGGATGTTTTAAAGGAAGGGTTCAAATCAGCTTGGAGTAAATTGGTACCTTTAAATAATTGTCAATCTTGTTCGCATGCTTGTGGCGTAGAAAATAATTTGATTTTTTCATTAAATTTTTCAGTTATTTTAAATGCTTTTAGGCAATTGCATTAGTAATTGTGAAAGTATATATAAAATGGATAAAGAATTAATTTCTTGGTGGAAAACTAATTTCGGAAAAAGCGAAATTCAAAAAATTAAAGAAGTAATGGCCAGTGGGCACATTACTCAAGGGGCGATGACTGAAGAATTAGAAAAGCGTTTAGCCCGGTTATTAGACGTTCCTTATGCTGTATTAACGACAAATGGCAGCACAGCACTTCTCATGGCGTTGATTGTTTGTGGAGTTAATCCGAAAGATGAAATTATTATTCCAAATTTTACTTTTGTGGCCACTGCTCAAGCTCCTTTACTTTTAGGGGCAAGAATTAAATTGGTTGATTCAAATTGCAGGGGACCTCTTGTCGATGTGGATAAAATAGAAAAGGCGATTACTCCGAGAACTAAAATAATTATTCCGGTTCATTTAAATGGAAGAGCTGTTGATATTAGGTATATTAATAAATTAGCAGCAAAGTATAACATTAAAGTAATAGAAGATGCTGCTCAGGCATTATGTTCACGAAACAATCGAAGCTTTCTTGGTACTCAGTCTTATGTAGGTATATTTTCTTTAGCGGTTACAAAGCTAATTACTACAGCACAGGGTGGTTTACTTGTTACCAGAAATAAAAAAGTATTTGAAAAATTAAAAAAAATTAGAAATTATGGAATGCCGAATTATACCTCTTTTTCCGGTCATAATGTCTTGGGTTTCAATTTTAAGTTTAATGACATTTTAGCTGCAGTAGGTTTAAGCCAGATTGAAAAAATAAAAGAAAAGGTTAAGTATCATAAAGATATATATAATTTATACAAATTTGGATTAAAAGATTTAAATCACATAAAGATGATAAATGTTAATATAGAAAAAGGAGAACTTCCTTTATGGGTGGAGGTTACTTGCAGTGAGAGAGAAAGAGTAATAGATTTGCTGAAAGAAAAAAATATTGAAGCTAAACCTTTTGATTCAAGTCTGTGTGATTTATTTTATCCAAATAATAAAAAAATATTTAAGCATTCAAGATTTTATACCAATAATGGTTTTATATTGCCCAGTGGGTCTGGCCAATCTAAAAAGAATATAAGACAGGTTATCAAAACGCTAAGAAATATTGATGCGAATATTGAGGATAGATTTGGTTGCAATCGCTAAGCGTGAAAGATAATAATAATCAAAAATTTATAAAATTAAGTATAAATTTATGAAATATAGAAAATTGTTAGCTTTAGGTTTTCGTTTTTTACTTGCAAAAATATTAAATCAAAGGATTCCTTTTCAGGTTCATATTCGGTTGCTTGAACAATGCAATAAGAGTTGTAGCTATTGTGTTGGAGATTATCCTATCAAAGGTCAAAAACCGCTAACGACTAAACAATTACTAGAAGTAATAGATGGTTTTATCCGTTTAGGAACTAAGCGGTTTACATTGTTTGGAGGGGAGCCGTTACTTTTTGAGGATATTGGGAAGATTGTTCGTCAAATAAAAAAACATAAGGTTAATTGTTCAATAATAACCAATGGTAGCTTAATTGATAAACATATAGTGTTATTAGAAAATTTAGATTTGTTGACTATCAGTTTAGATGGGAATAAGCAATGTCATGATGCTTATCGAGGGGAGGGGTCTTATGATGAAGTCATTCATGCCATTGAGGTAGCTCGTAACAAAGGTATACCTGTCCAATTGCTTTGCACCATAACCCGTTTAACTGATCCGAAGTTGTCACATTTAATTGAGGTTGCTCAACGTTATGGGTGTACGATAGATTTTGAACAATTGAATCCTTTGTTTAATCCTGATGGAACTACGACTTTACGGCCTGAAGATGCTGGCCAAAAAGGGATTACTGATTTGATTAATCATCAATTAAAAAATAAGAATTCACGATTTGTTAGTAGTGCATATGTGCTTAAACGTGTTCGTCAATGGCCGGTATCATATCATGTTTTTCGTTTGTTTCGAGATCAAATTAATTTTAATTCCAAGGCAATGCATTGTTATGGTGGACAATTTTCAGTTGTTGTTGAGGCAAATGGTGATCTTTTTCCTTGTTGTTTTATCAGATATGATTATCATCCCGTTAATGTATTAAAACTTGGAGTAGAAAAAGCTTGGCAGCAGATGCCGGAAAATAAATGTAGTGCTTGTCGATCCATTGGATATAGCATGTTTAATGCAATTTTTTCATTGCATCCAGGGACAATTTTACATTTTTTAAATAAAAAAATAATAAGTAAATTTCAATAAAGATAGAGGAGGGTTAATTTGTGAGAGAGGTGATTTTTAACAAGAAAGAGATAGTTAAGATTAACGACCAAACAATTCAAAAGCTAAAACAGAAAGCTCTTAAGAATTTTTCTGGAAAAACAAGATTGTGTTTGCATAAAAATATTCGAGAATCTTTACATGAGATGATTATTGTTCTTTGCAAAAATGTTTATATAAAACCTCATAAACATATAAAAAAGACTGAATCTTTTCATGTTATTGAAGGGAGTTTTTTTCTAGTAATATTTGATAAGAATGGTAAAAAAATTGAGTCTATTCTGATAGATGGAAAAAAAAGAAAAAGTAATTTTATATGCAGAATAAATAAAAACATTTGGCATATGATTGTACCTATTACTGATTTTGTTGTTTTTCACGAAGTAACTAATGGTCCATATATTAGTAAAGGTAATAGCGTATTCGCATCTTGGGCACCCAAAGATGATGACTATGATGGAATTAAAAAATTTATTAAAGCATTAAATAGCAAAAAACTTAAGAGTAATTTTAAAGGATAAAATGCTGAATAAGCATAGAAAACTAATATTAATAGTTATTATTTTTTTGGGGTTTTGTCTAAGGTATTATGCTGCGGCATCTATTGCTATTAATAATGATGAGCGTAACGAATATCCATCTATAAAAGAGATATCATTTGAATCTGGCGATATTAATTTACCATTAGTATCTAAAAATATTGAGGGGTCTATCGGGTATGAATATTTAGTAAGGATTGGGTGGTATCTTTTTGGTGATTCTCTTCAAAGTGCACGTTTGCCCTTTATTATTTTAGGAACTCTCACTATTTTAATAGTTTATTTTATTACAAAATTAGCTTTAGGATCTAGAATAGCACTTCTTGCTTCATTTTTACTTTCTATAAGTCAGTATCATATAAGTCTTACTAAGTCCCCTGAAGACGATGGCATTATGTTTTTTGGTGCCCTTTCCTTATTTTTGTTTTACGCGGCTATCAAGAATTCTAATAAAAAATTAATGTTGCTTAACGGGTTGGTTTTGGGCCTGGGGTATTGGTTTAAAGAGTATATACTTATTTTGATACCGGTATATATCATTTTTTTAATTGTTTGTTCTGAGTATAGAATTTGGCTGAGAAGTAAATATATATGGATTTCATTTATCACAGCCTTCTGTCTACTTTTGCCAAATTTTTATTTAAACTTGAGTTTTTGGACTCAAAGAATGAGCTATATCCACAATGTAGCGTCTGTTGGGATTAGCATGAATGCTATAGGCACATATTTAGGTGAGTTGATTTTGCTTATACTAAAGCCCTTTCCTGAAATTTTTGAACTTGCTGCTAGCAGTCGAGATTCTTCAATTTCATTGGTAACTTTTGTTTTTGGATTTGTAATATTGATAGCAGTAGTACGATCAATAAAAGACAAGAAACCATTTGTTCAGTTATTATTAGTTTGTTTTTTGGTTAATTTTATAATTTTTAGCTTTGTGAGGGCGGTTTTGGATGGGCTAAATAGTATTTGGTGTTTCGGAAACATGGATTGGGTCTGTCTTAGCTTTATACCTGGTGTTATACTTGCTGCAAACATGCTAGTTAACTGTATTAAGAAATATGGATACATTGGCAAGCTGTTACTTTGGTTTTTGATGATTTTTATGGCGATAAGAGCAGTAGATTATATAACTTTTCCCTTAAATTGTCAGGTTCCTATAAGAAATTTCCAGATTAGAAGGAATGAACTTTGTAATGTGGAAATGTATTTAGAAAAAGGAGATAGTGGATTAGCTAAGGATATTCTTGGGAGAATTTTTGAAGTCACAGACAAAAGACCTGCATTAAGAAAAATGGCAGTTTCAAAATTATTTCAGATTCTAACACAAGAAGGAAAAGATAGAGAAGAGATTGAATATTCGCCAAATACTTTTTCACAGGATTTTGATAATGGTAAATTTGAAACAAAGAATGCATCTGACATCGCTAATTTAGTAAATTTAGAAAGTGTTATTGCTAGTGGACCTATTATGGATTTAACGATAGAGGAGAATTTACTTTATGTGGCTGCTGGTAGCAATGGTATATATATATATGATATTTCAAATTCTCAAAATCCACAAAAAATTTCTTCTATTATTTCTAATGATTGGGCTTATTCAATATCAATTTTAGATGATTTCTTGTATTCATCTGATGGAGATGCGGGTTTTTATATCTTAGATATTTCTAATCCTACTGCTCCAAAGGAGATTTCTTCTTTTGATAGCAAAGGTATTACTAAAGATGCTTTTATAGATAATAATTATGCCTATTTAGCTTGTGGAAAAAAAGGACTTTATATTTTAGATATTTCTGACCCTTCTAATCCAAAAGAAATTTCTCATTTTAACAGTGATGGTGATGCAAAGGATATATTTATAGATAATAATTATGCTTATTTGGCTTGTGGAAAAAAAGGACTTTATATTTTAGATATTTCTGACCCTTCTAATCCAAAAGAAATTTCTCATTTTAACAGTGATGGTGATGCAAAGGATATATTTATAGATAATAATTATGCTTATTTGGCTTGTAACAATGTTGGTTTTTATATTTTAGATATTTCTGACCCTTCTAATCTAAAAGAAATTTTTTGTTTTGAAGGTGAAGATTTTATAGAGGATATATATATCTACAGGAACTATGTTTATTTATTGTGCAGAGATGCAGGGTTTTATACTTTAGATATTTCTAATTCTTCTACTCTGAAAGAAGTTTCTCGTTTTAGCACAGATGGTTTCATTGAAGACATAACCATTATTGGGAAATATGCTTACTTAGCTTGCGAAGAATCGGGTTTTTATATTTTAGATATCTCTGACATTCTTAAGCCAAAAGAAATTTTTCATTTTGAGTTTGAAAATGAAGATTATTCTGAAGGTATTTTTGTTAACAATAATTATGCTTATTTAGCCTGTGAAGAATCAGGCTTTCATATGTTCGATATTTCTGATCCTGCTAATTCAAAAGAAATTTTTCGTTTTGATAATAAGGGTATTGCAGAAGGTGTTTTTATCCGTGGAAATTATGCTTACTTAGTGTGCGATGAAGCTGGTCTTTCTATTATAGATATTTCTCAACCTTTTGCTCCAAAAGAAGTTTCTTCTTTTGATGTTAATTGTGAGGCTGTAGATGTTTTTGTTTATAATGATTATGCTTATTTAGCCTGTGAAGATTCAGGTCTTTATATCGTAGATATCTCTGACCCTTATAATCCAAAAGAGATTTTCCAATTTGACATAAATGATTCTATTCAAGATGTCTTTATTCATGACAATTATGCTTACTTAGCTTGTGAGAAATCAGGTCTTCGTGTTTTAGATATATCTAATGTTTTTAACCTTAAAGAAACTTTGAGATTTAGTATTGATGGTTTTGCAGAATGTATTTTTATGGATAAGAACTATATTTATTTAGGTTATGAAAAAACAAAAGTTCATACTTTAGATATACGTAGTTTTATTGTTGACCAAAAAGATTAGTCTGATGATTTCTATATGGTGAAAGAAAGTTTAGGCCTACAAAAACTGCATAAATAAAAGTGATTTTATGAAGTTAATACGTCGAAAATATAAATTTTCAGAACTTTTTATTTTAAGAAAAAGTTTTTACATGCTTCTATTAAGTCCTAAAAAAATATTTAATCTTTTTTTGGTTAAAGTATCTTTATTCTTTAAGATGAAAAAATGTTTAGGGCTTCCTTTGAATATTCTTATCGAACCTACTGGGAGTTGTAATTATCAGTGTGTTAAGTGCGAAAGGTTTTCAAGTATTTACAAAGATGATGGAGATGTTTTTAAAGACAAGAATATGCCTTTGGAGTATTATCGTCAGATTATAGACGATATAGGGGATACTCTTCTTACTCTACGCCTTTGGCATTATGGAGAGCCTTTTCTAAATGGTGATATATTTGATATGATTAAATATGCTAAAAGAAAGAATATAATTGTAGCTATAAGCTCTAATTTATCTCTTTTAACTGAAGAAAAGTCTAAAAAGCTTATTCAATCAGGGTTAGATTATTTAGTAGTTTCATTTGATGGTGCCTCAAATGAAACTTATAGTTTGTATCATCGTAGAGATTATTTTGATAAAGTGGTTAATAACATTAGAACTCTTATTAAATTAAAAAAGAGTCTTAAATCTTCTTTACCTTTTGTTGAATTGCAGTTCATTATAATGAAAGAAAACGAAAAAGAGATGGAGCAGGTAAAAAATATTGCTAGAGAATTAGGGGTAGATAAGTTAGTTTATCAAAGAGTTTATATAGATCGGCTTGATTTGAAAAAATTCGAAGGTTTTAACTCAAACAAAGATTTATTACCTACAAATAAAGATTTTTGTCTTGATATGCGAAAAATAAGATCTGCTAATTTTTGTCGGATTCCTTGGGAAGAAACACTTATTCGCTATTCAGGAGCTGTTTTGCCTTGTGCAGTAGATTTGAGCCAAAAATATGAGATAGGGAATCTTTTTCAGCAAGATGGTTACCTTGGATTCAGAAACTTATGGAATAATTATAAATATCTTAATTTTCGTCAGCAGATTATTAAGGATATAAATAAAATTGATATTTGTTTTAATTGTGCCAAAAGAGATAATTATACTAAAAGTCAAATATAATTTAAGAAAGTATATTTAGTCTTCATGAATCAATAGAAAATCTGTTTAAATATAGAATTATCTTGACAGTCCGGGAAGGTTACGAGTATAATTTTATTAGTTGATGCTAAATAATAAATAATTTAAAATGACAAAATTATATTCTGATTTAAAAATACTTCATTTTGATTCTAAATTAAGAGATATCTTAGATGGAACTCTATCGCCGCCTTTACATATTCGGTTAAAACCAACAAATAAATGCAATCATAATTGCTATTATTGTTGCTATCGCAATAAAGACTTATATCTGAACCAATTATTCAATGAAAATGATGAGATCCCTAAAGACAAAATGAGAAAAATTGTGGAGGGTTTGCGACAAATGAGGGTAAAAGCTGTAACATTTTCTGGAGGTGGTGAACCTTTATGCTATCCCTATATTTTAGAAACTGCAGCAAATCTTATAAATTCAGGAATTAAAATTGCTGTTTTGACCAATGGTAGCTTATTAAAGGGGAAGATTACTGAGGCCTTAGGAAAAGAAATTGCTTGGATCAGGGTTTCTATGGATGCTTTAGATCCTCAAATGTATGCAAAAAATAGAAGGGTAAGTTTAAGAGAATTCGATATAGTTTGTAATAATATTAATAATTTTGCAAAAAATAAAAGTAAACAATGTCAATTAGGAATTAATTTTGTTGTGACTCAAGAAAATCATTGTGATGTTTATGAATTCTTAAAGCTTATGAAAAAAATTGGTGTAGACCATGTAAAAATTTCTGAAGCTATTGTGAGCACAGAAAAAGAAAAAAATAAAAATTATTATTTTTCTTTTTTAGATTCGGTTAAAAAACAAATATCTAGGGGGCTTGTAGATTTAGCAAGTGATAGCTTTACTATTGTTGATAAATTTAATAATTTTGAAAATAAAGATAGCTGTTACGAAAAGAAGTACAATCATTGTCTTTTTATTCAATGTTTATCGGTTATAGGTGCGGATATGAATGTATATAATTGCCAAGATAAAGCTTATACCAAAAATGGAAAAATAGGTTCAATTAAAGATAAAAGTTTTCAAGAACTATGGTCAAGTGAACAAACAAAAGAAAAATTATTGAATTTGAATCCAAGTATAGATTGTAATCATCATTGCACACAACATAGCAAGAACCAGATATTGTTTAACTATTTTAATGTTAATAAGGCACATTTAGAATTTGTTTAGAAGAGGGGTTGAATAAAATGAAAAAAATAGTAATTAGAGTGGTTGTAAGCGTTGTTATTTTAATTTTATTATTAGGATTACTGGAATTAGGCCTAAGAGTTACTGGTTATTTTTATTCATTGAATCGGGCTAATTCAGCCTTATTGGTAGGGGATGATTCAATAATAAGAGAAGAGGAAGGAAAAAATAAAAAATTATCAACTAAAGAGGATTCTTCTATCCTTTGTCTTGGTGATTCGTATACTTATGCAGGGAATGTACCTTATGGTGAAACTTATCCTTCTAATTTACAAAAGATTCTTACCGATAGAGATTCCTCTAAAAAATATTCAGTTATCAATGGAGGTGTATGTGAATATAATTCAAAGCAAGTTTTAGTACGCTTGCCGAGCCTTATTAAAAAGTATAAACCAGATACAGTTATTCTTTTAGTTGGTTCTAGTGATAGGTTCAATTTAGCTGGTTACAATTTTCATGAAGGAGGTATCAAGGGTTTAATCCGTAATTTAAGAATATACAAAATGTTTAAAATTGTTATGTTAAATTTGAAAGCAAAGACTTTAGTACAGAAGGTGAAAGATTATAGAAAGCTATCAATTCAAGAAAGACAAGAGTCTGCTTTTGGTGTTGATGGGTATACTTTAACCCAAACAAAAGATAGTATTGTCGGTAATTATTTCGATAAAATGAAAAGCATAGATTCTTATTCAGAGGGTCAACCTTTGATTGAGAAGGCTTGGTATCATTATAATAAGGGCGAAAGGCAAAAAGCTATAAGTATTTGTGAGAAAGCCCTTGAAACTAATCCTAATTCAATTGAAATAATGTGCGATTTAGCTCATTTTTATTATTATATTTTTGATAAGATTGACTTAGATCCACCTTTTTTTAATTACGATGAAGAAAGAGTGCAACAAGCAATGACTTTATACAATAAGGCTCTTCAGACTGGTTTTGGTTCTGAGACTGTTTTGGCTCATTTAGCTTTCTTTTATTTGGATGTAGGTCAGTCTTATTTGTGTTATAACAAAGTTGATTCAGCTGTACAATTTTTTTGTAAAATAATGGAGCTAGATATTACCAATTATGTACCGTATTATTTAGTGGCGCGAGCATATAAATTTCAAAGCAAATACGATGCAGACTATATAATTAAAGTTTTTCAGAAAATGGAAAAAAATAATCCTAAATTGAAAAAGAATAAATTATTTATTAAATATCTTGCCTTTTTTAAGAATCAAGAGGAATGGGAAAGAAAAATTGATAAAAAAATGCAAAAGCATCTAAATAGTATAATTGAATTATGTCAAAAAAGGGATATCAAAGTAGTTATTCAGAATTATCCCTATCCTTATGTAACGGCTAATAATATTTTAAAAGATACCGCTACAAAGAATTTTTTGCCTTTTGTTGATAATCATTCAGTGTTTAAGGGGCTTGTAATGGAAGCAGGGCGAAGTGCCTATTTCATTGACGATGAGCATTGTACCCCTAAAGGCTATCAAACTATGGCTGAAAATATATGCAATGTATTCATTAAAAAGCATATTATAGATTAAGGATATTCAGATTTTGGGAAATAAAACAATTACATTTTTTGAAAAATGTAATTAATCTTTTTTTAAATTCTCACTTTCCTGTAAAAGTTTTCTGTATCAAAAAATTATTTGATTATAAAAAGGTTATATCGACAATAATAACCTTTTTAAGGATATAACAAAGGTATTACATTAAAATAGAGATATTTAAACAGAAGTATTTTTGAGATGCCAAGTATGAAAAAGAAATTACCAATTAAGTTTAATAGAGGAATTAAGTTGTTTCGTAGAAGATATCTTTTATCAGAGCTTTATGCGATGAGAAATTTTTTATATATGTTGTTATTAAGTCCTAAAAAAATATTTAATCTTTTTTTGGTTAAAGTATCTTTATTCTTTAAGATGAAAAAATGTTTAGGGCTTCCTTTGAATATTCTTATCGAACCTACTGGGAGTTGTAATTATCAGTGTGTTAAGTGCGAAAGGTTTTCAAGTATTTACAAAGATGATGGAGATGTTTTTAAAGACAAGAATATGCCTTTGGAGTATTATCGTCAGATTATAGACGATATAGGGGATACTCTTCTTACTCTACGCCTTTGGCATTATGGAGAGCCTTTTCTAAATGGTGATATATTTGATATGATTAAATATGCTAAAAGAAAGAATATAATTGTAGCTATAAGCTCTAATTTATCTCTTTTAACTGAAGAAAAGTCTAAAAAGCTTATTCAATCAGGGTTAGATTATTTAGTAGTTTCATTTGATGGTGCCTCAAATGAAACTTATAGTTTGTATCATCGTAGAGATTATTTTGATAAAGTGGTTAATAACATTAGAACTCTTATTAAATTAAAAAAGAGTCTTAAATCTTCTTTACCTTTTGTTGAATTGCAGTTCATTATAATGAAAGAAAACGAAAAAGAGATGGAGCAGGTAAAAAATATTGCTAGAGAATTAGGGGTAGATAAGTTAGTTTATCAAAGAGTTTATATAGATCGGCTTGATTTGAAAAAATTCGAAGGTTTTAACTCAAACAAAGATTTATTACCTACAAATAAAGATTTTTGTCTTGATATGCGAAAAATAAGATCTGCTAATTTTTGTCGGATTCCTTGGGAAGAAACACTTATTCGCTATTCAGGAGCTGTTTTGCCTTGTGCAGTAGATTTGAGCCAAAAATATGAGATAGGGAATCTTTTTCAGCAAGATGGTTACCTTGGATTCAGAAACTTATGGAATAATTATAAATATCTTAATTTTCGTCAGCAGATTATTAAGGATATAAATAAAATTGATATTTGTTTTAATTGTGCTCAGCGAAATAATAATATAGAGGAGCAGGTTAATTAAACATAAGTAAAAAATGAATAAAATGATTAGGTTAAGAGTACTTAAGATTAGTATAGCTTTTTTTAGTTTAATTTTATTTTTAGGATTGCTAGAGTCAGGCTTAAGAATTGCAGGCTATTTTTATTCATTGGATAGAATTGATTCGTCTTTAGCAATAGGAAGCCACTCAATAATAAGAGAGGAAGAAGGAGAAAATATAAAATTATTAACTAAAGATGATTATTCTATTCTTTGTCTTGGTGATTCGTATACTTATGCTGGAAATGTATCTTATAGTGAAACCTATCCTGCTAATTTACAAAAGATCTTTGCCGACAGAGATCTCTCTAAAAAATATTCAGTTATTAACGGAGGCATCTGTGAATATAATTCAAAGCAAGTTTTAGCGCGCTTACCGAGCCTTATTAAGAAATATAAACCAGATACGGTTATTCTTTTAGTTGGTTCTAGTGATAGGTTTAATTTAGCCGGCTATAGTTTTCATGAGAAGGGTATTAAGAGCTTATTTTATAATTTAAGAATATATAAGATGTTTAAAATTGTTATGCTTAATTTAAAAGCAAAAGCCGTAACCTGGAAAGCAAGAGGGCGTGTGCAGTTGTCGGACCAAAAGAGTCTAGGATCTGTCTTTGGCATTGATGATTTTCCTATTGAGCAAACTAGAGACAATCTTATAACTACTTATTTTGATGAAATGGGGCTCATAGATTCTTATTCAGAGGATCAACCTTTGATTGAACAGGCATGGTATTATTATAATAGTGGCGAAAAACAGGAAGCTATAAGAATTTGCGAAGAAGCTCTTAATTTTGATTCTAATTCAGTAGAGACTTTATGTAATTTGGCATATTTTTATTATTATGTTGAAGAGAAGTTTAGACATTCTCCACCATATTCTTGTTTGGATGAGAAAAAAATTCAAATGGCGGAGACTGTATATAATAAGGCTTTTCAGATAGAGCCTAATTCAGAATTTATTTCATATCATTTAGCTCATTTTTATTATGTAGTTGGTGAAGATCATCTATACCGTCATAAATACGATTTAGCAGTTGAATTTTTGCTTGAGGCAATAAAGCTTGACCCTTCTTTTTATGTTCCTTATTATTTATTGGCACGGTCACAAGAGTTTCAAAGTAAGTATGATGCAAACTATATAGTTGAACTTTTTCGAAGAATGGTAAAGAATAACCCGGGGCTAAAGAAAAATAAATTATTTGTAAAGTATTTTTCTTTTTTTCAGAATAGGGAAGCGTGGGAAGAAGGGATCAATAAGCAATTGGGGCATAATTTAGAAGGAATAATTAATTTATGTCAAAAAAAAAGCATAAAAATAATTATTCAGAACTACCCTTATCCTTATGCAGCAGCCAATAAAGCCTTAAAGAGTATTGCATTAGAATATTCTTTGTCTTTTGTTGATAATAAAGCAGTATTCAAACCATTAGTTGAAAGTAAAGGCTGGGAAACATATTTTCATTTTTACAATGGTGAGCATTGTAGTGCTGAAGGATATCAAATTATGGCTGAAAATGTTTATAGTGTGTTTGCTGGAGAGGGTATTTTGAGAGAACAATGAAGAAATATAATCTTATTAATTTATCTGAGATAAATAATTTATCCCAGAAAGATATTATTAAATATTATAAGGAGCATATAAATCCCGGTATAGCTACATTTTTAAAGATATTGGGTTTTGATAAATATAAAATAGTTCGGGCTGAAGGCATGTATCTTTATAGCGCATGCGGAAAAAAAATAATGGATTTTTTAGGGGGCATGAGTGTTTTAGGCCATGGGCATAATCACCCTCGAATACTTCAGGCTCGTAGAAAATTTAATGAGAATAAAGAGTTAGAAATATGTAAAGCTTTTATATCTCAATATCAAAGTGTATTGGCTAAAAATTTAGCAGAGATTTTTCCTGGTGATTTGAAATATTCATTCTTTTGTAATAGTGGTGCTGAAGCTAATGAGGGAGCATTAAAAATAGCCTTGTTGTACCAGGGGTATTATAAGAAAGATAAAATAATTTATACAGATTTAGGGTATCATGGTAAAACTTTTGCTACTATGTCTGTTTCAGGTTCTGTGTCTAAACCTTACAGTGAGCTTTTCAAAAAGATTGATGGTTGCATAGAAGTTCCTTTTGGGGATATACAGGCATTTTGTAGATTAATAAAAGAGCGTAAAGATAATGATATAGCAGTGATTATTTTGGAGGCTGTGAAAGCTGATTTTGCTTTAATGCCTCCTGAAGGTTATTTAGAAGAGCTTTATTCTTTATGCAAAAAGAATAATATTATTATGATTGCTGATGAAGTTTTTACTGGTTTTGGTAGAACTGGTAAAATGTTTGCTTTTGAACATGGGAATATAACCCCTGACATAGTGACTTTTTCCAAGTCTTTAGGGGGAGGTAAAGCTTCAATCGCGGGTTATATAGTTAAACCTCATATATTTGAAAAGGCGTACGGTTCCCTTGGAACCTGTACGATACATACTACTACTTTTGGTGGATTAGGCGAAGAGTGTGCTACTGCTATAGAGG
>CAZXME010000005.1:0-17126 GCA_964641515.1 uncultured Methanosarcinales archaeon
CCTAAACCTGTTCCTAGTGTGCAGCTTGAAGGCAGGTATTTCCCTGGATTCAAAACTCCAAAATATGCTAAAGCTGCTATTGCTAACAAAACAACAAGTATTGCCCAACCATAGGTCATTAAAAATTCCATTGCAGCTTGTGCTTTTTTCATTTTATCACCTCATTTTTAGATTTTTATCGTATATTACTATACTTTTTTATATATTAATATGAACTTATATATAAAACTAACGATTTTTTTAGTTAAATTTTTCATGTAAAAATATATTTTAGTAGCATTATTAAATAGTTACATAAATTTAAATAGGATAATATAAACAAAT
Source organism: uncultured Methanosarcinales archaeon (assembly GCA_964641515.1). GTDB lineage: Archaea > Nanobdellota > Nanobdellia > Woesearchaeales > CG1-02-33-12 > CG1-02-33-12. The sequence goes on from CAZXME010000005.1 coordinate 325, forward strand.
ATTTTATGAAAGAAAAGAATGCTCAGGTAAGCATGGAATATGTAATCATAATTGGATTTGTCATGCTTATTACAATTCCCTTAATAGTAATTTTCTATGAGCACACCAGTAATACCAGCTATCAGGTGATAACAAGCCAGGTAGATAAGATTGCAAAAAAAGTTGTTGATAATGCAGAATCAGTTTATTATCTGGGTGAGCCATCAAAAACCAGAATAAAAGTTTACATGCCAGAAAATGTTGAGCAGGTTACAATATATGACAAAGAAATAGTTTTTAAGGTAAAAACAGGCAGCGGTCTCACAGACATAAGCCAAAAAAGTTCTGTTAACATTAGTGGAGATATTGCAATAACCCCTGGAATCCGCTACATAAACATAGAATCAAAGGGGGACCATGTATGGGTAAGCACATAAGAGCACAAATAGCAATTGAGTTTATATTTCTTGTAAGTGTTGCATTTATAATACTCTTAATTTTTTTAAAAGCAGTTGGAGACCAGGCAGATGACTTAAATGAAAAAAAGGAATTTGTTCTTGTAAAAGACCTCGCATATAAGATACAATATGAAATCAACATGGCAACGCAGGTAAAGTCTGGCTATAACCGAACTTTTTTCATACCAGAAAAGCTTGATAATAAGGATTATACAATAACTAAAATAGGAAATAAAATTACAATTGGCTTAAAAAACTCAGAGTTCACAATAACCATTCCAGAGATTAATGGCAATATAAACAAGAGCAATAATACCATAATAAATAAAGGGGGTGTTATTTATCTTAACTAAAGCACAGGTTTTTTCCCTTGATTTGATAATAGGGGTTATTATCTTTGGGTCAGCTATCTTAATCTATTACAAAACTGCGGCAAACCTTTCTGACCAGGACGAGGCATTGCTTGATGACCTTCTTATTGATGCCAAGACAATTTCCAGCTCATTAATGAGCCAGGGTTATCCCTATAACTGGAGCAAGGACGATGTGGTGAGAATTGGAATTAGCAATGATAATAGAATTAATGAAACAAAGCTTGAAGAGTTTTCAATGGTTTCTTATAAGGAAAGCAGAAAACTTTTTGGAACAGTCTATAATTATTATGTTTTTTTCAGAGACAGAAATAATAATATTCTGCGTTTTAATGAGTCTCTTGAAGGAATAGGCAAGGCAGGTGTTAATTCCACAAACATACAAATTGTTGAGAACCCAAAAAAACTTGTTAAGATAACCAGACTCGTAATTAAGGATTTAGATATTGCAAAGATGGTGATATACTTATGGTATTAAAAAAAGGCTTTCTTTTCACAATTGATTCAATAATTGGTGCAAGCATAATCATCACAGGAATTTTATTAATTAACTCATTTTACATATTTGAGCCATCATATACAAGCATTAGTTATACATCACATGACCTAATTAATGCATTATCAAGACTGAAAATCAGTGAGGTTAATAATCTTTATGTTGATGAGCTTATATCAAGCGGAGAAATAACAAATACTGATAATAGTATTTTAGAGCAGATAGGTGAATTCTGGGTTTTAAATAAAGCAGACTTATGTCAAGAACTTGCAGAAAATATTACCTCTGGCCTGTTTCCTTCTAATATTGGACTTAGTATTGCTATTGGAGATGAGGAAGTTTTCAGAAAAGATGCTCCCACAAACCATAATCTAGTTTCAGCAAGAAAGATGATTTCAGGATATGAAAAAGGCAGGCCTGTAAGCGGCTTGACTGCAAGGGCATATCTGAAAAGCATAAGGGAGAAAAAAACAGCATCATTTGCATATTTTGGCGGTTTTGTGGGTCAGGGAAACATCTCAAGAAAGCTTGAATATATCCCAAGTGATGCAACAATTGATAATGCCTTTATAGAGTTTGATGCAGGTACTAATTTTAATTTTTACGTAAATGGTGTTTTATGCGGTTCATTCAGTCCGGTAAAAAAGGATATGAGTTCAACAAGATGGAACATTTCTTCCTGTAATTTTTTAACAGGAACAAAAAATAATCTGTCAATTGTCTTTACTGGCTTGCTCAATGAATCCTTTATTGCAGGGGGTTATACAAAAGTAGAATATCGTACTAGTGAGCTGATAAGCAACAGCACTCCTGGAATAGGATATTATTATTTCCCAGGCATAGAAGGATTAATAAATCTATATTCTTCGTTTGACATTCCTGGCACATTACAATCAATTGACCTCTATCTTCATTTTTACAACAATAAAACAACATTTATGAATATTGGTAATGAAACAATTTTCATAACCTCTGGCTCATCAGAGGACCAGATAGTTGATATAACTGGATATACTCTACCAATACAGCCTGAGCCTGAGACTATCCCCCTTAGGTTATGTGTTTATAACATCAGTGAAGAAGTTAATATTACATCAGGAGAGCCTTCTGATTCTGTTCTTGTTACTGATGTTTCAGGAAGCATGAATGATTGTGGTGAATACGGAGAGGATGAACTATGCAGATATGAGTGCTGTACACAAATTGGAGGATGTGAAGGATGTGAAAGATGGGAAATAAGGAGTTGCCCATATACCGGCTCATGTGAGGGAGACCAGTGTGATACATGTGCTTCAGGAGTAACTCAAAACCATGAGGTTACAGACACAGGCTGTCTTAAAACTAAGATAGATTTTGCAAAAGAAGCAGATTTGCTATTTGTTGACACTATATTAAATCTAACTGGAAACAGAGTTGGCTTAGTAAGTTATGAATCAAGTGTAAGGGATGTTGAACCCCTGACAGACAGCAAGATAGCCCTCCAGAATGAAATTAATGACTATTACGCTAATGGGGGAACATGCATCTGCTGCGGAATAAACAGGGCAAAGGACATGCTTTCATCAAGCAGCAATAAAAAATTCATGGTTGTTATGAGTGATGGTGCAGCAACAATGTACTGCAGTAACTTTAATGATTACACAGGCTCAGGAACTGGTGGGACAAGCAATCCCATTGATAAACAATGGGCAATAAATGCTGGCCAAAATGCATGTGACCAAGACATAATTGTTTTTACAGTTGGTTTTGGAGAAGATGCAGATCATGAAACACTTAAGCAAATTGCCTGTAATGAATCCCTTTATTACAATGCCTCAAATGCATCAGATATAACAGATATATACAAGGAAATTGGGGAACAGATTTTAATTATTGCAAACTACTCATCACAGGTGATTTCAGTAACTGGTGGATATCAAAAATCAGTGCTTTATCCTGACTCTTACATAATGTTTAACTTCACTCCTGTTGTAGAGCCACCCTCTTTTGGGGAGATTGAGGTAGTCATAGAGACAGAAAAGTTCGACAGTTGTTTAGATACAGTAAATATACCTGAAAAAATTAGGGTAACTGATGCAAGGGCATTGTCTTATTCAGGGCCACATTGGACAAGCTTTTTAGCTGTAAATGGCAATACTATCTTTGACATCAACAAATACGGGCCAAACTACAGAAACTTGGGTGACCCTTTTGTGTTGCAGATACCTCCAAATATCTTGGTTAATGGAAGCAATCAGATTGAATTACAGACAGCAGATAATCCTGAAAATCTAACAGGATGTTCTAAAAACAATAGTATGATTTATACAGCTGCAATTAAATCATCTGTTGCATATAGTGATGTACTGCCTGAAGCAGATGGCTGTATTTGGACAATAGAAACAGAGGATTCAGAGCTAATAACAGCATCTGTGCCTGATGATTATTCTGGAACAAATATTTGTAGCTATACTGGTTCAGATATTGATTTTAATTGTCAGGACAGTATCAACCTTGCTGTATATAAACTGCTCTCAAACCTTGATTTTGATAATAATGGAAAAATCAATATAAACATTGATGAGGAAGATTTAAAGATAGATACCCTGCAGGTCTCTAAAATACCTTACCTTTGGGGACCCTTAATAATAGAGGTAAGAGCATGGCACTAAATAAAAAAAGTATGTTCTTTAGTATAATTGCAATTACACTTATATCCCTAATAATATTTTCATTCACAACCTGTACTAACTACAAATTAAGGGATAAGGTTATGGTTACTGAAACAAGAATTTATTCTATGAACAGTTTTATAGATGATGTTGAAAAAGATATAGAAAGGGGGCTTTACATCTCAGGGTTTAGATCATTGATGAGCATGGAACAGTATATAACAAATAACGGAATATTTCTGTATGACACAAACTCCTGTTTTAAAGAAGCTTTTTTGAATGGAAGCATAAATAATTCGCAAATGGGCCTTATGAATGAATCAACTTTTATCAACTGGACTCAAAGAATAAAAGAAGAGGCAGTAAAACTGGATATAATAGTTGACTTTGACATACATGATATGGTTATCTACCAGGAAAATCCATGGGCAGTAAATATTGCAATTAATGTAACCTTAAATGTCGAAGATGTTAAGAAAACTGCCTCATGGCAAAGGCCACTTTACATAACAACAAACATTAGCATACAGGAACTTGAGGATCCTTTGTATGTAATAAACAGCCATGGCAGGGTTACTAACACAATAATAAAAACAGATATAACTGATTTTATCGGGCCTAACAATGAAACAACAAACCTTAAAACACATGTCAATAATTCATATTATATTGAATCAAATACAGCGCCAAGTTTCCTCATGAGATTAGAGGGGAATCTTTCAGGTTCGCCATATGGCATTGAAAGCCTTGTAAATCTAGAGAAGTTCCAGGCACAGGAAGTTCCTATCAGGGACAGAAGTGTTGTTGATTATATATATTTTGGAGACCAGACAACAACAAATTCCAATATTAAGGATATGCAATCCTGGTTTAAGCTTGATGGAGGGCATCTTGAAACATATGAATGTGAGGATTTAACTGAATGATTCCGATAAATATTTATATTCAAAACAAATTTTTAGAATAATATGACAAAAGCCCCATTACTTGAAACAGGTGTAGACAAACTTGTTAGCTTAATTAAGGAAAAGAAAAGAATTTCTGTTCCACAGGCAGCAAAAGAGCTTGGAGTAAGCTCAGTCGTTGTTGAAGAATGGGCTGATTTTCTTGAGGAAGATGATGTTATAAGCATTGATTATAAATTTGCAACCCCCTGGCTTATTGACAAAAAACTAAAAAAAGAGGAGATAGTAAAAAAAGTCAAGGAATTCCATGAAAAGAAAGATGTAATCATAAGAAGGTCAGAGTCATTATTAAGCTCTGTGAACAAAGAGGGAGAAGACATCACAAAAGTTAGGGATGAATTCAAGAAGATAAGGGAAGATATACACTCTGAAGTTGGTAATGTCCAGGAAGAACTCAAGGAACTTGAAAAATATGAAGAACTGAAAAAAAAGATTGACAGCCAGATAAAAACCCAGGACCAGATTTTTTCAGACAAAATCAAGCAAATGGATGGGCAGATAATAAGAGCCCAGAAGAAATACTCTGAACTACTAAAAGAAATAGGTGCTGAGGGAAAAATAATAAAAACAGAAAGAGTGAAAACAGACTCAATAAGAAAGGCTGAGGAAGCATTAAAACAGAAAATTAAAAAAATTGAGGACACTATTGGAAAGATTAAGCAAAAAATTAGGTCAGAGGATATTTACATTGAAAATGTAGGAGAACATGTAAAAAAACTAAAAGTTTTGGCAGATAACACTAAGGAAATTATAAACTTGCAAAAAAAGAATATTATGCCCATGGCTAAAGAAAGCAAGGAATACGGAAAAAAAGTAATGCAATCTCAAAAAGAAATTCTAAAAAAGGTTTTTGAAAAGGGCAGAATAATTAAAAAAGACATAAGCGAGAGCAAGAGGCTTTCGGACAAATTCAAAAAATTCTTTGAAAAAAAGATGGAAACAACTAATTTGATTGAAAAAATCAATGATGACAGAAGCAGCCTGAAGAAAGAACTAAATGAGTTTATTGCAAGAGCAAAGATATTCAGCACATCATCTCACTCAGCAGATATTCAAAAGCAGATAGATATAATGGAAAAGAAGTTCAAAGAGATTGACAGCAAAAAAAATATTTTTGAAAAAGAGATTAGTAAGTTATGCAGTTTAATTAAAAAGAAAAATAGTTAGTTAATCAGGATTATCAAAAACTTAAAAAAAGAGGTTGATCTTATGGTAGTAAAAGATGAATATAACTTTGTTTCTAATGAAATCCCTATAAAAATAAGAATTTACACAGAAAAAAAAGAATTTGTGCCAATATATGATGTTTCCATCTCAAGCATAAGCAAAAACACAGAGATAATACTTGAAAAGATAAGGCAGGAGCTTATTACAGAAGTAAATCTTGGTATAGTGGATATAACTGATTTAAAAAAAGGCAATTTAATTGAACAAAGGTTCAAGGAAACAATTAGTTTCCTGATAAACAAGCATTTTCCTGATGTTGACAAGAAAACAATGAATTTCCTTAAGTCATATTTGATACAAAAAAGCCTTGGCATGGGAAATATAGAAATTTTGATGAATGATGCTAATCTTGAGGAAATAGCCATCAACAATGCAGAAGAGCCAGTCTGGGTATACCATAGAAAGCATGGGTGGCTTAAGACAAATATAACCCTTAATAATGAGGAGCAGATAAAGCATTATGCAACGTTGATAGGCAAAAAGGTTGGAAGGCAGATAACTATTCTTGAGCCATTGATGGATGCTAACCTCAGCACAGGTGACAGGGTAAACTCAACACTTTTGCCAATCTCACTAAAGGGAAATACAATAACTCTAAGAAAGTTTGCGGCAAAACCATGGACAATTACAGACTTTATAAAAACTAAAACAATCTCTGCTGAGGCAGCAGCCCTTGTCTGGCTTGGTGTCCAGTATGAATTATCAATAATAATAGCTGGTGGAACTGCAACAGGGAAAACTTCTATGCTCAATGTGGTTTCAAATTTCTTCCCACCAAACCAAAGAATAATATCAATTGAAGATACTCATGAAATACAACTGCCTAAGTTTTTGCACTGGATCCCCATGATAACAAGGCTGCCTAATCCAGAAGGCAGGGGTGCTATAACAATGCTTGACTTATTGGTTAATTCACTTAGGATGAGGCCAGACAGGATTATTGTAGGTGAGATAAGAAGGAAAGAAGAGGCTGAAGTTCTTTTTGAGGCAATTCACACAGGGCATTCTGTTTATGCAACAGTGCATGCAAATGATACAAATGAGACTGTTACAAGGCTTACAAACCCACCTATTGATATTCCAAAATCCATGATTCCGGCTATTTCAATGATTCTTGTACAATATAGAAACAGAAGGACAGGAACAAGAAAGACATTTCAGATATCAGAAATACTTCCTGATAGCAGCACGAATGTTTTAATTCAGCTTAATATAAAAAAGGGGAAATTAGAGAAGGCACATGAATCTATATCCATTATGAAAACACTGCAGATGTTCACTGGAATGACAAGAAATGAAATAAACAAGGATACTAAAGAGAAAGAGCTTGTTCTTAATTGGATGGTCAAGCATGATATAAACACTGTTGATGAAGTTGGAAGAGTCATGGCTGAATACTACACAGACAAAGACAATTTCATGAAAACGGTAAGATCAAACAAAGCCATTATATTTGAAGAAAAACAAACAGCAAAAATTGAAAAAAAGAATAAATCTGTTAATTCAAAAAAGAGAAAGATGCCTGTAAAAAAGAATCATAAATCAAAAAACAAGAAAAATGCTGGACATGCTAGAAAGAAAAGGTGATTTATATTAGCAATAAACTAATCAAAAGAATTGCAAAAAGTATGCCAGGACTGAGCACAAAGCTAATCCAATCAGGCATTATTGAAACTCCTGAAGAATTCATTAAGAAAACTCTTTTATCAACTTTCTATATGACAACAGGAATCAGCGTTCTGGTCTTAACAATATTTGCACAGTTGGAAATATTATCAAACATAATGTATTTCATTTTTCCATTGCTTTATGTTTTTATGTTTTCATATATGCTTAAGATTCCTGATGTAAAGATAATAAAAAAAGGAAAGGAGATAAGCAAGGAAATTGTCTTTGCTGGGCGTTTTCTTATAATAGAGCTTGAGTCAGGAGTATCCTTATATGATGCAATGGTAAATGTTTCAAAAAACTATGGGGTAATTGGAAATTACCTCAAGGAAATAACCGATAAAGTATCTATGGGAACAACTATGGAAGATGCAATAAATGAAACAATAGAAACAACACCATCATCAAATTTAACAAAAGTTTTATGGCAGGTACTTAATTCGCTTAGGACAGGGGCTGATATCTCAGGCTCGCTTTCAAACATACTTGACCAAATAGTCCGTGAGCAGGTTATTGAAGTAAAGGAGTATGGAAGAAAACTGAATCCATTGGCAATGTTCTTTATGGTTGTTGCAATTATCATACCTTCTTTGGGCATAACAATGCTTATTGTCCTGACAACTTTTATTTCACTAAAGATTGACTTGACTGCCTTGATATCAATAGCATTATTTCTTGGATTTGTGCAGTATATGTTTTTCTCACTAATTAAATCATCCAGGCCTGCGGTGGAAATATGAATATAAAAAAAATTCTTAAGTTTCCAAAAAAAGCAAAGCAAAAGAATGAAGAGAAAAGCATTCAGGATAAGGTTATGGCGTATCGTAAGCTCCAGAAACAGAAAAAGAAAAAAATGATTATGGAGCACAGCAGGACCAGATTAAAGTATTATATGGAAAGGGCAGGTGTGAGTATTGAATCACGCAGGCTGTCAAAAGTAATATTTAATTTATGTATTATAATAAATCTTGCTATTTCATTTTATCTAATCTACAGGTTTTCAACTGACCTTAAGTATGGAGTATTATACTTATCTTCTATAATGTTTCTTGTCTGGGTAGTTGTATTCATTGTATTGCTTCTAAGCCTCTGGCTATTGTTTTATGTTATAGTTGACTTAAGGGTATTCAAGAGAAAAGTTGGAATAGAAGATGTATTTGCAGACTTTTTAGAATTAACATCTGCAAATATAAGGGCAGGCATGCCAATTGACCAAGCATTATGGTATGCTGTAAGGCCGCAGTTTGGAGTGCTTGCAAATGAGATGGAAATTGTTGCAAAGGAAACAATGAGCGGTGAAGACCTTGAGAACGCCCTTAAAAAATTTGCAAATAAGTATGATTCAATAATGCTGAAACGTTCAATAAATCTTCTTGTTGAAGGCATAGAAGCCGGCGGTGAGATTGGCGGCCTGCTGAATAAGATAGCAATGGACATACAGGAATCAAAGATTTTGAAAAAAGAGCTTGCAGCCAATGTAACAACCTATGCTATATTCATCTCATTTGCGACAATAGTTGCAGCACCAATGCTTTTTGCATTATCAAGCCACTTGCTTAGCGTAATAAATAGCATCATGTCAAAGCTTGACATACCCTCTGGTGTAACAAGTTTCTCGATTAATTTATCAGGAGGGGGAATGTCCATAAATGACTTCAGGATTTTTGCTATTACATGCCTTGTAATAACATCATATTTCTCATCCATAATAATTGCAACAATAAAAAAAGGGGAAATAAAGGCAGGAGTAAAATATATTCCTATATTTATGGTAAGCACAATCCTACTGTTTCTAATTTTTTCAATGGTTATTGGAAAGATGTTTGGAAGCATTATTTGATTTCTTTGGTTAAAAACATAAAACTTTTATAGAAAACAGCTTTAAAATAATATATGGAGCTTTTAAAGCAGGTTATTGATGAGTTAAGGCCAAAAAAAGATGTAGTTGATAAGTGCATTGCTGTTTTGGATAGCATAAATTCTGAAATTAAAAAAAAGAAAATCAAAGCAAGGGCTGTTCTTGGCGGCTCAATAGCAAAGGGAACTTTCCTGAAAGATGATTATGACTGTGATATTTTTGTTAAGTTTAATTTAGATTACAAAAAAAAAGATATATCTGATTTATTAGAAAAAATTCTTAAGATTTTTTCAAGAGTTGAAAGAATTCACGGCTCAAGAGATTATTTTCAGTTTAACACTAAAAGTATTATGTTTGAGGCTGTCCCTGTTTTGAATATAAAAAAAGCAGAACAATCGGTTAATATAACAGATTGCTCACCTTTGCATGTTAAATGGGTTAAGGATAATTTAAAGAAAAATCAAAAATTAGCAGATGATGTAAGGCTGGCAAAAGCCTTTTGCAAGGCATGCAAGGTCTATGGTGCAGAGTCATATTTAAGGGGATTTTCAGGGCATGTATTAGATATACTAGTAATCTATTACAAGGGATTTATGCCTTTATTGAAAAGTGCTGTAAAATGGAAAGAGCAGGAGGTTATTGATTTCAATAATTACTATGAGGGCAGTGCTTTGGAAAGATTAAATAAATCAAAACTTAGCCCACTTGTTGTAATTGATCCAATACAGCCAGAGAGAAATGCTGCTGCTGTTTTAAGCAGGAAAAATTTCCTTTTGTTTAAGAAATCTGCTAGTGATTTTCTGAAAAAATCAGCAAAAAAATTCTTTGAACAAAAGGAGGTTAAGATAGAGGAATTAGTTAAAAAAGCAAAAAACAAGAAACTTATTCTATTAAAAGTTAAAGCAGTTGATGGGAAAGAAGATGTTGTTGGTTCCAAGCTATTGAAAGCATTTAATTATATCAACAAAAAACTGCTTTTAAATGACTTTACTTTATATGAAAAGAATTGGAAATGGGACAAAAAAGAAAAGGCATTGTTCTGGTTTATTTTGAAGCATGAGATTTTATCTGAATATTTTAAAAGGCTTGGACCTCCAATCAAAAACAAGGAAAATGTTAATCAATTTATGAAAAAGCACAAAAAGACATTTATCCAAGGAAAAAGAGTCTGCGCAAATGTAAAAAGAGAATTCAGGGAGCCTGAAAACCTGATTAAAGCTCTTAAAAAAGGCAAATACCTTAAGGAAAGAGCCAAAAAAATCGAAATGTTTATATACTAGCTTCTTAATAAATTATATACTAATATACAAAAAGGTATAAAAATGAAAAGAGGGCAGATTCAGGGCCAGGTATTTATCTATATTCTGACATTAATAATAACAGGCGCTATATTGCTTTTTGGTTACAACGCTGTCAGGGGTTTGATGGATAAGACAGATCAGGTTGAGCTTGTAAAATTTAAAAATGAGCTAAAAGAAGATTTTGAAAAAATAAGCACTGACTATGGCTCTGTAGGGGTAGAAACCTATTCTGTCCCGTCAAAAGTAAAGGAAATATGCTTTTATCAGGAAGGAGAGGATGTTGATTTTCATCCACATCCTGATGATTTAAATCCCTTAATTAAGGATTCTATAAATGATAAAACAGGCAATAATGTTTTTCTTGTTATGGGTGATGCAATAGAATCAATGGAACTAAGCAAGTTGGAGATTAAAAATGAAGATTATAACCTGATTTGCATAAAGCCAAGTGGGAACAGACTGAAGTTAAGGTTAGAGGGCCTTGGCGATGGTGTCTCAATTGAGCAGGCTTAATCAAACAGACTATTTAACAATCATTCAATAATTAAATCAAAAAAAACAAGAGGCGATGTGAATGAAAAACAAAAAATTGTTTTTAGTAATATTTATTTGCTTTATGATTTTGGCAAGTTTTAACATCATAAAAGTAGAAAGTGCTTGTACTACTCCAGCAGATGAGCAAGCAGATGATCCTGTTGAAGAGGGTACTAATCCTGTTCTTGATGGGGGCCCTGATAGTCCTGCTATGGGTGGAGGTGGTGGTGGTTCTACATCCAGCCATTTAGAATGTGTAGATGGTAAATGTGTGTCTGTACCAGGTGTTGGAAGGAGTGAGTGTGGTTATGATGGTGACTGTAAACAAGCAGGCTCATCTGAGCCAGAAGAAGGATGTGAGTGTAAAAGATGTACCCATGATACACCTTCAACATGTGAATTAATGCCAACTCCTGCTGCAGGGTGCCCATGTGGTAGAGAGTGCAGTGGCGATTCTGAATGTAATCCACCAGAATGCACCTGTAGTGTATGTGACCGTACGACATACACATGTGTGTCCCGTACCACAACTCATTGTCCATGTCCTCCACCTTGCACAAGTGCTAATTGTGTTGAACCAGAAGAAGAACCTGATAGTTGTGTTCCAGAAACCGAAGTTTGTGGTGATGGAATAGATAATGATTGTGACACAAAAATTGATGAGGGTTGTGGTGACCAAGAACAAGAAACAGAAGAAAGCTCTGTTTCAGGATGTCCTGAAGATTGTACATGTCATACTTTTTGGCCTTGTTGGCCTGGTAGACCAATAAAATCTGGAGAATGTAAAAAAAATGGTAAAACTGGATGGTGTTGCTGTGAGAGAGATGTAATTAATGAAAATGTTGTAGATGCTGAATGTGGAAATGGTGAAAAAGAAGAAGGAGAAGAATGTGATGATGGTAACACAGAAGATGGAGATGGCTGCAGTAGCTCTTGCAAAACCGAAACACAAACTGAAGAACCAACCTGCACTAAATCAAATGTTGGTGGTGATTATGATACAGTTAAGTGCAGTGTGGATAAACCATCATGTGGATATTATGAATTATCTGGATATACATGCTCTGGTGAAGGAGAAAAATGTTGGGGACATAAAGTAACTTCAAGTGGAGGTTCTGGATCAGAGCCACCAACAACAGAAGAATCACATAAAGAATGTGCTAATGGCCAATGCATAGTAATCAATGGCGAAGGACAAGATGTATGCAATGAAGACAAGGAGTGTATAGTTGAATCCAAATGTCCAGAACTGAATTCTGTACTTGAAGAAGCATATGGTAAAGGAGTATCAGTTAAAGAACAAGAAGAGATTAAGATAAAAGCTTTTGCAGCTGACAAAATGAAAGTAGCTGTTCCAACAAAAACAGGCGGAGATTTAAACTTCTATGCATTTTATTCTGTAAATGGCGGAACAGATATTGCATTGGGAAAAAGTGCTGTAAGACCACTTATAACAAGCGCTGAAAAAGACATAGACAAAGACGCTCAATTTATAATAAGTTCAGGCAAATACAGCCATCTGCTTGAGGTAACTGGATTTGATTCAGTAAATAAAAAAGTTAGTTTCAAGGATGTTGGATTAGGTACAAGCTTTAAGGTAACAGCTACTGACCAGGTTGCTAATGATGGAAATTTCTATTTAGATGGGTATGAATATCATTTTACAGCATACTATGACGAGCAAAAAATCAAGATGGAAAACCTTGGAACAGATGAAGAAGGAGTCATATGGACTCCTTCAGGAGCAAAGCTAAAGGTTTCCTTGGCAAGCGAGACACAAGGTCTTATTAAGTTAACTGAAGATTATGAAGGACCAGATGACGGCAGCTCATCAGATGCAAAGACAATAAGCATCAAGATAACAGATGCTGGCACAGCAGACACACAAAAGATAACAGCAAACAAACCAACATCAGATGATGAAAACTTTGAGATGATTAAATGGGACAGCAAACAGAACTACTATGATGGATACACAAGATGGGGAACAAATGTGGTGTATGAAACACCAATAGGTGGACAGAACCCAGTAACAATAAACTATCCAAAAACAGAGGCAGAAGCAAATGCCTATATAACAAGTGGTATTGTTTCAACAACAGGAACAACAACAACTATTGAAGGGGATTCCTTTAAAATATCATCTAGTACTGATGAACTAAACTTGTTTGAATATCTTTCTTCTGAATCAGGAACAACTGAGCTTGAAAAAGGACCAATAGAAAAAATAACTAAAAATGAATTGAATGCACTGGCAGACGGAAGCATAACTAATGAAAAAGGAACATATCAATATCATCAAGAGATTATTTTACCAGAGGATGCAAAAGTAGTTTATTACAGCAAACAGTCAGATGACCCTCAACTGTATTTGAAGTTTGCTGCTAATAAGCCAGGATATATCTACAGATTATCTTTCCCAACTGCAATAAGGTCTGATATTGATTCAGACAACCACTATGATGATTTGGATGATGAAAGAATCGAAATGCTTGGAAAACAGTTTACAATTATCAAAACAAGGCATGATTATTTAGGGGAAATAATGTTAATGACTGGAGTAATTGAAGACAGAATGGAAGAGGGGGATTCAAAAACATACACAATGAATGGTATGGATTATGTGGTTGAGGTTGTTATAATAACAGACCAAACCAATCCACAAGTCAAGTTCAAGATAAATGGTGAGACAACAGATGCACTATTAGCAACTGAAACATTCAAGCTTGCAGATGGAACAGAGATTGCAGTTAAAAGCTTGGAAGTAAATGAAGAGGGAGATGTAGTAGGAGACAGAGTAGAATTTTACCTTGGAGCTGAAATAGTAACATTTAGAGATCGTGATTTTGAAACTGCTGACTGGGGAGGCACATTAACCGTCGGTGGAGAAGAGATTGAGAATATTGGAGTAAACATTGTTGGAACTTTCCCAGACAGAGATGTAGCAATAAGCGAGATTGAGGTAAGATGGACTCCAGATAAGGATTATTATGTGCCAAGTGGAGGAAAACTCTCAGACAATCTTGATGTATATTACAAAGACCAATTGTTCTTGAGAAACATGGACTTTGAATTTGTTGGTATTGATTTGGGAATCACTGGAAGCACGACAACATATACTTCATGCGATGACATAAAATATGACAAGAGAGCAGACTTCAATAATGATAAAAAAATAGATTTTGAGGACCTTATGCTGCTTAGCATTAACTATGATGATGAATCCTGGTGCATAGAGCAGCTTGAAAAAACATTTGATCCCTGTGAACCAATAGGATTAATATGCACAGAATCTGACGGAAAAAATTATTATCTTAAAGGGTATGTATCTGATCAATACACAACTACATTCCCAAATGGAAAGTTTTATGATATTTGTAGTGTTAAAAACAAAAATTCTGAAAGTTACACACACATTTATTCATGTAATGGAGATGATTGTTTTTTAACAGAATCTTTTTGTGTTTCTAAGGATAATCATAATACAGAAATTTACCATTGCTCAAACGGCTGCGAAGATGGAGCATGTATTTGTGATATGGTAGATACACTGGCTGAGGGAGAATCAAAGACATACACAATTAATGGCCTTGATTATGATGTTAATGTAGTAATTATCACAGGCCCTTACCCTTACCAAGTTAAGTTCAAGGTAAATGGTTTTAACACAGATGCAATGCAGAAAGGGCATAGATTTAAGCTTCCAGATGGAGCAGAATTAGCTGTAATTGAAATCCTGCCAAATGAAGCAGGAGATGTAACAGAGGATTTAGTTGAATTTTGTTTAAATGGGAAAACTAGTGAGGAACCAACAGAAAGCATAACAATCAATGGAGATTATATAATCCTGAATGAGAATTTTCCTGATGATGTTTATTCATCGCCAATTTATTTCTATACAGGCGTTTTGCCAACAGGAAAAATAGTCAGGACTTTAATTAACTTTGATTTAAGTAGTCTTGAAAACAAGGAGATAAAAAAGGCAGAATTAGTAATAAATAGTATACCCATGCTGTATGAAGAGGAATACGGAAAACAAATAACAGAAGTGCATAAAGTTACAGGACCATGGGATACCCAAACTGCTTGCTGGAACAACCAGCCAAGCTTTGATACAACAGTTGTTAATTCACAGGAAATAACAGAAAATGGAATTTATACTTTTGACATAAACTCAAATGTAATGGATTATCTTATAGAGCATGAAGCAGGTGTTTTATTAAAAGCAGAGAATGAAGAAGAAACTAACCTAAAGAAGTTTGATGATGTTTACTTAAATGTATGGTATACTGCAGAAGAGGAAGAAGAAACAAAAAGCTGTGAAGAAATGGGCGGCAACTGCAGATACCTGTCTGGATGTAAAGATGAAGAAATATATACAGCAGATTATGAATGCCCATTCTGGGGAAAATGCTGCATGCCAGAAGAAGATGAGGAGGAAGAAGAAAATCAAGAAGCTGTTGATTTGTCAGACTATCCTTACCCTTTCATAGAAGATGATATTGCTAAATTTATTATGGTTCTTGGCAAGGATTCATCTTCAGAGGATGTAATTTCTGCTGCTGACATCCTTTTATCTTTGGTTGACAGTTCAGTTTCAGGTGAGCCAATTGATATTCCTGCACCAATCCTTGACACTGAGGTAGCGGATATAAAAGCACAGAATACTATCATAGTTGGCGGGCCATGTGTGAATAATGCGGCAGTAGAATTATTAGGCATAACAGCACAAGGGCCAGAATGCACACAGGGATTTGAGGAAGGAAAGGCAAAGATAAAGCTATTCCAGGGAATGGAAGGTCAGGGAGAAAATGTTATATTACTAGTAGCAGGATATGATAGCTTAAGGACAAGAATAGCCGCAAAAGTGCTTGCAAATTATGAGGAATATGATTTACAGGGACAAGAAGTAATGGTGAGCGGTGAAAGTTTAGTGGATATAACAGTAAATGAACCATGGAATGAAGAAGAAGATGAAATTGCAATAGGCGGACAAGGTGGTTGTAACGAAGGAGGATCTGCTGGTCATGAAACTAGGCCTTCAATGGTTGTTTCAAATTGGATTCAAAGAAGCTCTAATGAAGCAAAAGGTTGGAGCATTGGATGTAAAGGATACGGAACTGCAGTAGTGGAAGCAATTTGTGTTAAGAAGTCTGACTTGAACTATAGAATTGCCCAAGGAGGTCAACAACAGCATTATGTTGATGATGAATTAAGTTATTTTGCAGAATCTTATTGTGAAGAAGATGAAATTGCAATAGGCGGACAAGGTGGTTGTAACGAAGGAGGATCTG
>CAZXME010000005.1:17226-18340 GCA_964641515.1 uncultured Methanosarcinales archaeon
TCAACAACAGCATTATGTTGATGATGAATTAAGTTATTTTGCAGAATCTTATTGTAATGGAAATTAAAAAACTACAGAGAAATAGAGTTAAGAAGACTAAGGAGAGAACAAGGGATCAACATCCAGTACCTCTAACTGAACAAGCGCAGCATTGAAAACCTTTATATACTCTTTTTATTTTTTTAATTTATGATTAATAACCTGTTGTATTTAATATTCATAACACTATTGCCTTTTCTAGAGCTAAGGGCCAGTATACCCTATGGAATTAATGTTTTAAGAATACCCTGGCCTACTGTTTTCATAGTTTGTGTCATAGCAAACATAATTCTGGGGATTTTAATCTATTTCCTGCTTGACAAGTTTGTTCATTTATTCTTAAGATACAAAATATTTTCTAAGCCATACAACCACATTGTTGTGAGAACACAGAAAAACATACAAAAATCTGTTGACAAATATGGTGAATTAGGTGTTGCATTGTTCATAGGAGTTCCCCTGCCTGGGTCTGGTGTTTATTCAGGAGCATTGGGAGCTTATGTAATTGGCCTAAATTTCAAAAAATTCATAATAGCAGATATAATAGGTGTCTTAATAGCAGGCACAATTGTAACAATAATAAGCACAGGTGTTTTACAATTAATATCATAAAAAAATATTATTTAATAGGATTTGTTCTATTATTAAGTTTTTTAGCTGATAATATAATATTAAAAATAATGCTTTTAATCAAGAATCCAGCTTTAGATTACCTTTCGCACTTACTTGCAAATTTTAGCTCAATGTTCATCATCATAATTGTTTTAATTTCTTTTTTTCTGCTTAATAAAAAAAAGAGAGAATGGGTATTACCCTTAGGGTTAGGTATTATTTCTTCCTATATAATAACATATGTATTAAAGTTTATAGTAGCAAGGCCTAGGCCTTTGGGAATATCAATGAACTTTTTATTCCATCTTTTAGATTATTCGTTCCCAAGTTCACATGCTGCTGTTGCCTTTGCAGCACTTCCAGTGCTTAATAAAACATATCCAAAATTGAAATGGCTCTGGATTTTATCTGCATCATTTGTTGCATTTAGCAGGATTTATATACAAGTCCATTATCTAAGTGA
>CAZXME010000006.1:0-17209 GCA_964641515.1 uncultured Methanosarcinales archaeon
TTTTGGTTTTTAATATATAGAAATGTATTACTCATTCTCTTTTTATCTGCAGGCCGAACTTGATGATTTCCTCGGCCTTGTCAATGTCCTCTTTTTTTACTGTTTTTCTTAATTCCATTCTTGCTGAGGCTTTTGCAATTCTCATCAGGCCAATTACCATCCTTGGAGAGATTTCAACAAGATATTTTTTTTCATCTTTTTTCAGCTCTGTTGAGAAATTAACAACCTGCTTTTCAAACTCTTTTGGAAACTCAACATCAACCTGCTCTGCAAAATCAACATAATCTTTTATGAATTCCATATCGTTTATGCTAACTTTCATTTTGTCATTCTGGACTATTTTTTTTGTTATTTTTGCAAACCTTTCAAGCCCTGGCTTTCTTATTAAAAATACCAAATGAAATCTTGTCAGAAGAGCAGAATCAAAAGGAATCTGCTGTTTCAATATACCTAATATATTGCCGACAAAGCGGTCTCCTTTTGGGTTGGATGTTGCAATAATCCTTACCTTAGCATCAAGCTGAAAATGCTTGTTTGCCTTATCGTAAGTGATAAATCCTTTTTCCATTGCAGAATACAAAGCAGCATAATCTGCTCTTTTCATTAAATTTAACTCATCAATACAGCATATTCCCTCATTTGCCATTGGAAGAAGTCCTTTTAATATCTCATTTCCCTTAACAGCAGCTGAAAGCCCTGCCTTGGAAGCTCCAGAGCCAAGGCCAAAAGATGTTACTGGATGCAATTTACTTACTGAGCTGAGTATATCTGTTTTTCCTGTTCCAGGATCACCTAAAAGCAGTATATGAAATGGATCTGTTGCAAAAAGCTGCAAAGCAGCTGCCTCTTTTGCAAGCTCAAGCCCGAATATGTTTGGTGCAATAAACTCCTTTATTGTTTTTCTTGACTTTTCAGAAAATAACCTAAATGCCTTTCTCTTAAGCTTTTCTTCAATCTCCTTGTTTATTTTTTCTGCAAACAATTGCAGCTCATTATCCTCTAAAGCAAGATTAAGCTGCGGAAATGGAACATCATCACCAATTTTTTCAGATACCCCGAGGCTTGAAAAGGAAACACCTATTTTTTTATTCTTCAGAAGATTTTTTATTCTCTTCAAATCCTTTGGCTCAAGATATTTATCTAACTCAGAAACATAACCCATTTCCTTTTTTGAGAAAGGCCTTACAAAATGAACAAATTTCATGAAATCAGATGCCATAACTATTATTAAGAAGTTAAAGATTATAAAGTTTTTGTTTTATTGATCTTTGCAACAAAGAAACCGCATGTGTCATTGTCCTGAGGCCAGATTCTTAAGCACTTTTCAACTTCATCTTCGTATTGTCTTATTTTTTATTAAAATTTGCTTTTAAAAAATTTAATAGCAATTATAAGAATCACTATCTCCAATTATAAAACTTATTTTTTTATCTTTTATTAATTCACTTTTTAAAGAATTCGTAAATTTTTTTATATTTTCCCAATATTCTTTTCCTTCAACATCCCAACAAAGAAATCCAATTTTTTTTAATTCTTTTTTAGTTATTCTTCTAGTATGGGGAGAAAGCAAAAATAATTTTACTATATCTTTAAGTTTATCTATACCAAGACTATTATATTCATGAACTATAGAATAAGGTATTTTTTCTAACATTTTCAAAACAAAATTTGCTTGATTTGTCCAACAAATTTTTGCTTTGTTTCTAACTTTTTTGTCTTTATTTTTCATTAATGTTACTGTACTTTCAAGTCTTAAAAAATATCCTTTTTTATACTCAATTAATGGCTCAACTGGACTAACATAAGATAAATTATCTATAAATAATGCTGATGAAGGAAATACAGTAAAAATTAGTGAACTTGCAGCAAAGTTAGGTATTGCAACAAAATAACTTTGAGTGAATTTTGATCTAAATTCCAAAGCTAATTTTTTACCTGCCTCACTAAAACCACCAATTCCTTCTAAAATTATTAAAGCTGATTTATCTTTTAGTTTAGATAAAAATTTTTGAATTTTTTTTACATGTGAGAAATCAATTTCTTCTCCTTCATTATAAATTAAGTATATTACCTTAATCTCTAGTTCTTTCTCAACATTTTTTAACAAAACTCTTAAAGTTTCAAAATTCTTTTTGTTAATGTCTAATTTAATCATTTATATTTGTTCACACTCTAAAGGATATTACTTTATAGTGTGTAAGATAACCATCTAAATATATAAATCCTTTTATAATTAAAAATAGAAAGATTTATATAAAATGATGATTATATGATTATAATATGAATAATTATTACTCCTTTTTTAATTATAAAATACATAAAATTTATATATTAAAAGGTATATTCAAAAATATTTTTGGGGGTGGGGTGTGATAAAAATGGAAAAAGATTCAGAAAAGTTACATAAATTGCAGGTTAATCTAACTGCAGGAGCTCTTAAAACAATTGATGAAATGAGGAAGAGAGATGCAACAACAAGAACACAAATAATAAAGAGTAGTTTGAAGTATTATAAGTTTATTACAGAAGAACAAGATAAAGATAAAGAATTAAAAATTCTTTTAAAGTCAAAAGGAAAGACGAGAGAATTAGTTATTCCTTAATTTTATTTTTTATATACTATAAAAATGAAGGATTTTGATGAGATTATTAAGGAAAATGATTTAATTGTCAACGTAAAGAAAGAAGTTAAATCATATAATCCTATAAAAGAATCTATAAAACGCCAGATAAAGTTTGATAAAACATCAACTATGTTAGGAACACTAATAATTTCATCATATTTGTTTATAATAATTGTTTCTTTTTTGTTAAATGTTTTTAATATTTGTGATGATTGTTACCCTCCCTTCCTAAAAGGATTTGAGATGTTAGTTTTTATTATAACTGGTTTTTTCTTTGGTACTAGAGTAGTTCATCAATATTTTCCCTTAAATAATAAATAAGTATTTAATCTTAATATTATTAAAAAACTTTTCTAATCTTTGCAACAAAGAAACCGCATGTGTCATTGTCCTGAGGCCAGATTCTTAAGCACTTTTCAACTTCTTTGTTGTATTCAGTACCTTCAAAGCTTTTTATTGTGGGACTATGCTTTATATTCAAGTCAATCTTTTCAAGCTTTGCATTATCATATTTGCTTAACAGAAAATCAATTATTGCCTCATCCTCTTCTGGCTCTAAAGTGCATGTTGAATATGTCATTACTCCGCCTGGCTTTAAGCAGTTGAATGCAACATCAATCAACTGCCTCTGCGTTCCTGCAATCCTCTTAATCATATTTGGATTCCACATTTTTAGTGTCTTTAAACTTTTTCTTATTGTTCCTGTTCCAGAGCATGGAGCATCTAATAATATTTTGTCAAAAGGCATTTTAAAGAACCTGCCTTCCATTAATGTAACTAATGTATTTGTTGCTCCTGTCCTCTGAATGTTAAAGCTCAGTGGGGCCATTCTTTTGTAATCAGAATCATTTGAAACAAGAACACCTTTGTTCTGCATCATTGCAGCAAGCTGTGTTGTTTTTGAGCCGGGAGCAGAGCACATATCCAGAACAGCATTATCTGGCTTTGCATCAAGAACAACAGGAGGAATCATTGATGCTGCTTCCTGAACATAAAAATAACCAAGATTGTGCTCAAGCAGATTTCCGATATCTCTCCTTAACCCTTTTTTATGCTCTATGAAAAAACCCTCTTTGCACCATGGAATTTGAGTTAGTTTCCATTCTTTTTCTAATCTTTTCTTAAGTTCATCAACAGTTATTTTTAATGTGTTAACCCTTATGCTTTTTCTCATGAATGAAAGGGATGCTTCTATGAATTTTTTGTAATCTTTTCCCAAAAGAGCCCTGTATCTCTCTTCAAACTTTTCCTTTATTTCAATATCTTCTGTTCCAGGTATTCTTGTCATTTTAGATATTTAACCATGTAAGGCCCCTGCTTTTTATAGCCAAGCTTGCGATAATAACTTCTTACGCCTATCCCTGATATTATAACCATTTTATTTTTCTTGTTTTTTATGGCTATCTGCTCTGCTTTAGCTAAAAGCTTTTTTCCATATCCAGCGTGCTGTATATTGCCTTTTTTTCCGAGTGCAATTGCAGAGCCAAAAATATGAAGCTCTCTTATAAGTGCTGATTTATTTGTTATTTCTTTTCTTAAGCTTTGTGATGGAAATCTCAGCCTGCAAAATCCAATCAATGCATCATTTTTCATATCATCATAGCTTATGAAAAACTCTTTTCCATTGCTTGCATCATATTCAAGGACTTTTAGTTTTATATTTTTTAAGTTTATATTTTCTTTTATTAATTTATGGCCAACTTCTCTGCACCTAATGCAATTGCATTTTATATTTTTTATTTTTAATTCTTTTTCAACATACTGCCTTAAATTGTTTCTGTCAACTCCTGCTTCTGTTAAATAGGTTGGAATATCTCTCTGAATCCTCATGATTCTAACATAAGGCGGAACAAATCTTTTTATTTCAGTTATTATTTCAACCGCTTTTTCTGTTGTTATTGGCTTATACTTTTTGTTTCTCCACCATTTGTAAATTTTTGTTCCCTTTAAAACCATGCAGGGGTATATTTTAAGCATATCCGGCTTAAAATTATTATCTGAAAATATTTTTTTAAAAGAATTAATATCTTTTTTCCCGTCTGAGCCAGGCAATCCTAGCATCATATGATAGTTTACCTTAAAGCCTGTATCTTTTAAAGTTTGAGTTGCATTAATTGAATCCTGAACAGAATGGCCGCGTTCAATCTTCTCAAGAACATCATCATAAACAGTCTGTACTCCAAGCTCAACCCTTGTTGCCCCAAGCCTGAGCATTTGGTTAGCATGCTCTAGTTTTGCATAATCAGGCCTTGTTTCAATAGTCAACCCAACACATCTTATTTTTGAGGATTCATTTTTCTCTTGTTCTTTTTCAAGTGTTGTTTTGCTTTTTAGTTTCATTAATTTTTTCTGAATTCTTCTAACTCTTTTATCATCCTGAAAATTTCCAGGCATCTCAAAGAATTTTTTGAATTTTTCAAGGTTAAGATTATCATTCCTAAAAAACATTTTAGAGAAATCATTCATTGCTTTTAATGCATACTTAATAAAATAATCCTGATATGTCTTTTTAAAGCTTGGAAATGTTCCCCCCATTATTATAAGCTCTAATTTGTCAGGAACATGGCCTGTCATTATATACTGCTCAAGCCTGTTCATTACCTGTAAATAAGGGTCAAAATTGTTTCTTATAGCACGCCTTGCTGCTGGCTCTTTTCCTGTATAACTCTGAGGCATGTTTCCAAAAAAAGATGAAGGCCCGCCAGGGCATATAGCACACTTTCCATGAGGGCATTTCAATGGCTTTGTCATTATAGCACAAACAGCAACACCTGATATTGTTCTTGTAGGTTTTGTAATAAGATGTTTGAGAATCTTTCTGTCCTTTACATCAGCGCTTAATAGTATCCTTATGTCAGTGGGTATATTTATGTGATATTTTCTGCATAATTTTATCTTAAGTTTTGAAATCTCCTGCTTTGAGAGTTTTTTTTTCTTTAAAATTCCAATAATCTCATTAAAATATTCCTTGTTATAATCAGCCATATAGCAAGAAAACAAGCAATGGTATTTAAATATTGATGAAAATTATAATTCTCTTACATAGCAGACAGTGTAAATCATTTCATTAGGATATTGCTCCTGCCAGTAGCTTGTTCTTGCTTTTGAATATTCCCTAAAACTGTTTTTCAGCCAGAAATTTTTATTTAAGTTCAGTCTTGTTTCAAATCCATCAGCATGGATTATTTTTGTTCCTTTCTTTTTTGCGTACTCAAAAAAAAATTTCATGAGTTTTGAGCCAATGCATTTTCCTCTTGCTTCTGGCAAAAGATTTATGTGAAAATGGCCTGCATTCTTTGGAGATTTTAATTCCCTATCTTCAGATATTCCCAAAACAGCCCTGAAAATGAACTTTATCCTGCCTATCCAGAATTTTCTGTCTTTTGCAGGCATAAAAGATGCTTTTATCAAATTAGTTATAGCTCTTTTAATGAAATCTGATGTTATTTTGTGCTTTGAATCATCCAAGAACCCAATTAGATAACCAACAACCCTATTATTACCAACAGCTACAAAAATGCTTTCTGGCTCATTTTCAAGGTAATATTTTATTTCTTCACTCCATTCTTTATTCCTTGTAAGAAATTTCTCCATTGATTTTCCAAGAAATCCTGTCTCAAAATGAATTAATTCAACAGCTTTTTTATCTTTTTCATTATATTTTCTGATTTCTACCATTTTTTTGAATAAGAAGGGCATAAGACTTTAATAATTCATACTTTTTAAGCGGCATAAAAATATCAGAAACCTCACTAAAAGAGACTGCCATATTTACCCAATAAGGCTTGTAAACTCTAATCACATTTTTATGGTTTTCAACATATCTAAATCTTTCAAGTTTTTCTTTATCAACATCAATTTTTCTTTTATTTTCTGTTTTCAAGTTATTATGGTAATGGTCAGGCATAAAAACAAAAATTCCTGCATCAGCAAGTTCAATAACTGTTTTAAGTCTGTCTTCAACAAAACTATTTATGTTGTGTTTTTTTGAAACCTTAACCTTATTAGAATCAAATATTAAGTTATCTTCATAATTAACTTTATGTTTATCTAAAAAAATAATTGTTTGTTCTTTTGCATTGTTATAATAATCTGCTCTTGATGTAATAAGCTTATTGGCTTTTACTTCAGGAATTTGGATAATTGTATTTATAACATCTGCTGCGTAAGGATAAATATCAACTTCCTCCAATAATCTATTATCCTGCGATAACTTAAATATCTTGTCCCTTTCATCATCTTCAATTTTTAATGCTTTGCTGTAATCAAAATTAATCATATCTTCAATAGTTACATACCTTCCAAATTGTTTTGTAATATCTGGAAAAGACCTATTTATTAATCCAACGGTATATTCATTCAATGCAGCCATGCATCCATCAATATCAAATCCTATAATTATTTTATTAATGTTATTTTTAAGAATGTACTGTCTGTAAGATTTTTTGTTTGCCATTTTTACATTTATATGTATTGGTTATATAAAGCTTTTCATAATTACTCTTTGAGAATAGTAATTAAATTGTATTTATGTAAAACTCAATAATAACAAAGAACACATAAAGCAGAATTAAAGATATTCCTTCCTTGACATATAGTTTATCGCCACTCTCAACAAATGTTGCAAACAGGAATGCAACTACCACCATGAATATTGCACTTACAGAAAATAGAAGTAGGTTAGCAGTAATTGGAAATATGATTGCAGTTATTCCCAAGACAAGTGTTGAGTTAACAATCACAGAGCCAATTAAGTTACCCAAGGCCATCTCTGAATGCCCTGCCAAAACTGCCCTGCTTCCAAATGTAAGCTCTGGTAAAGTAGTTCCTATTGAGATTATGAATAATCCAACAATGATTGGCGGCAGTGCTAAATCAACAGACAATAAGGTTGCATATTTTACAACAAACCTTGCACTTAAAAACAATAAGGCAAGGCTAAAAACAAACAAGATAGTTGTTAAAATAATTTCTGTTTTTTTAATGCCATCCTCAATCTCTTTTTTAAACAATCTTCTCTGCTTTAATATTCTTCTTGCATAAAGTGCAAATGCAGCCAATAAAATAATGCCATCAATCCTTGATAAAGAACTGCCAATTATCATTAAAACCATTGGGAGTGCAGCAATCAAAACCATGTATAATGAATCTGTCTTTGTTTTCTTGCTCTCAATCTTTATTCCCCTTCCAAGAAGTATTGCAATGCCTATCACTAATGTTAAATTTATTATATTTGCGCCAATCACATTTCCAAGTGCTAATGCAGACTTCCCAGCTAGAGCAGAGGTTACACCAACAAATAGTTCCGGGATGGATGTTGCAAAGGCCATTATTATAAAGCCAACAACAAACTCGCTCATCTTTAGAAAAGCAGCTATTTTTGTAAGTGTTTTAACAAGCAAGCTACCGCTTGTTACAAGCACAATGCATGCTATTAAAAATACTATTAAGTTAGTTATTAACATTTAATCCTCTATGGGTCTTTTTATCTTGTTTCTTATAAGTTTTATTATTTCGCCAAATATCAACACAGTGCTTGACATTAAAACAACATAAACCAAGTCAATCAAGGAAAGTGGAACTGTTTTAAAAAACATTGCTAAGGGTGTATAAATAACTGCAAGCTGCAGTAAAATTGAGATTGCTATTGCTCCTATTAAATACTTGTTTGAAAAAATACCTATTTTAAATATAGAATTTTTATCGGACCTGCAGTTAAGAACATTAAACATCTGGAACAACATAAGAACTACAAAAGCTAATGTTCTTGGTAACTTTAATAATATTTCTTTCTTTTCATTTATTATTTTATCTATTTCATAACTTCCTGTTAAAGGATTATTTTGTATAAAATCATTATATGTTCCTGTGTAACTCCATGTATCAATAGTTTCATCATCTATGATAATATCCTTATCAACAAGATTTTGCTTTCTTGCGAGGCCTAAATTAAAGAAAAGTAATGTGCCAACACACATGATTATTCCAATAGATATCATCCTTAAAACAATATTTTTTGATAATATCTTGCTGTCTTTTTTTCTGGGCCTTCTTTCCATAATGCCTGGTTCAGTAGGGTCAACACTCAGTGCAAGTGCCGGCAATCCATCTGTGGCAAGATTAATCCAAAGAATATGTATTGCTATTAATGGCAATGGCATACCTATAAGCATTGCAACAAAAATAACAAGTATCTCACCTAGGTTAGATGACAAAAGGTATTCCACAAACTTTTTTATGTTGTCATATATACCCCTGCCTTCTTTAATAGTATTAACTATTGAAGCAAAGTTATCATCTGTAAGTATCATGTCAGATGCCTCTTTTGAGACATCTGTTCCTGTTATGCCCATTGCAATGCCAATATCTGCTTTTTTCAAAGCAGGAGCATCATTAACTCCGTCACCGGTCATTGCAACAATATTTCCATATTTTTTCAATGAATCAACAATCCTTATCTTGTCTTTTGGAGAGATTCTTGCAAAGATATTTACTTCTTTAACAATATTATCAAATTCTTTGTTAGAAAGCTCCATTAAGTCCATGCCTGTAATAACCTTGTCATCCTTATTTATTAATCCAATCTGAATGCCTATTGCCTTGGCAGTTGTTTTTTGATCACCTGTAAGCATTATGACTCTTATTCCTGCTTTTTTACAAAGACTGATAGCATCCTTTATCTCTGCTCTTGGAGGATCTATCATGCCAGTAAAACCGATAAAAACAAGGTCTTTTTCAACAGCTTTTGTTGAGTATTTTATTTTTTCAGGCAGTTCCCTGAATGCCATGGCCAAAACCCTTAATGCCTTTGAAGCCATTTCCCTGTTTTTATCCAAAAACTCTTCTTTCTTGCTCTTAGTTAATTTTATAATTTCTCCGTTCTCATAATAAAAAGAGCAGTTATTAAGAATCTGTTTTGGAGCACCCTTGACAAAAGCAATTTTCTTGCCTTTGTTTTTGTGGATGGTAGTCATCATCTTTCTTTCAGAATCAAATGGAAGCTCATGTATTCTTGGAAAGTCCTGCTCTAATTTTTCCCTAAACATACTGGCTTTTGATGCACAGATTAATAATGCTGTTTCAGTTGGGTCGCCAAAAACCTGTTTATGAGTTATTGAAGCATTATTGCATAAAGTAGATGCTTTTAAAAGAAACTCATAATCTTTTGGTTTGGTGTCAAGAAATATTCCTTTTTTGGAATAACCCTGACCTGTCACTTTTATCAGCTTATTATTTACAAAAATCTCTTTCACAGTCATTTCATCTTTTGTTAATGTTCCTGTTTTGTCAGTGCAGATAACATTTGTGCAGCCAAGTGTCTCAACAGAATGCAGTTTTCTCACTAATGCATTTTTTTTAACTAGCCTTGTAACACCAAGGGCAAGAGTGATTGTTACAACAGCTGGCAGTCCTTCAGGAATTGCAGCAACTGCTAATGCAATAGCAGCTTCAAACATCTCAACAACATTATTTCCCCTTAAGATTCCAGTCAAAAACACAATAATACATACAACAATTACAGCTATTCCAAGCAGTTTTCCTAGTTTAGAAAGTGTTATCTGCAGCGGAGTCTGCTCTTTTTTCTCAGACTGCATCATCTCTGCTATCCTGCCAATCTCTGTTTTCATTCCTGTTCTTACAACAATAGCCTTTCCTCTTCCTTTTGTTATTACAGTGCCTGAAAAAATCATATTAGATTGTTCAGCTATTGATTTCTTTTCCTTTATTTCATTAATTTCCTTTGCAACAGATGTTGATTCTCCTGTAAGTGCTGATTCATGTGTTTCCAGGCTTATTACCTCAATAAGCCGGGCATCAGCAGGTATTTTTTCACCTTCCTCTAATCTTATTATATCCCCCGGAACAAGCTCTTTAGCTAATATTCTTTCTTTCTTTCCATCCCTTATAACAGTAGCCTTAAGGCTTGCAAGTTTTTTCAATGCCTCTATTGATTTCTCTGCTTTGTATTCCTGGGCAAAACCAAGGATTGCATTGACAACAACAATAATAGTTATAAGAATAGAATCAGTATATTCACCTATTACCAAAGTAAGAATAATAGCAGCTAGAAGTATGATAATAAGCGGGCTTTTGAATTGTTCAATAAATATCTGAAAAAGGCTTATTTTTTTCTTTTCTTTAATTTCATTAAGGCCATATTTTTCAAGCCTTTTCTCTGCTTCTTGCTGCGAGAGACCTTTAGAAGATGTCTTAAACTCATCAAAAGTCTTTTTAACAGAGTAATTATAGTAGTCCATAAATCAACCTCTTTTTTAATATTGAGAAATTTATTATTTATATATGTTCCCCTTTATTTGATTATAGTTTTATACTAACAAAAAATTTATAAAATAATTCAAATTCTTTAATATAGGCACTTTTTAAGGTGATTTTTATGAAGATATTTGGAAAAAACATAAACTACTCAAAAAGCGAATGTTTCATTAAAGTAATTGATCCTTTATGTGATCACTATAAATTATTAAGTGGTTTAAATATTGAAATAGACCATAATCAAAAAGATTGTATTTGTGATTTAATTATAAATGAAGCTAAATATGATTCTCCTAAGCTTGATGATTTAATAGATTTTAAAGGTATTATTAGAGATTCTTATGGATTAAGTTTTGTAGAAGAATACAAGGGAGTATTTACTTTAAATGATGTTGAGAAAAGTATAAAAAAAATAAATTGTCCTGCAGATATAGATTACCTCAAGGTAACACAACCGGGTATTGAACTTTTTAAATTATTAAATCTTATGTTGTTTAGCAAAGAAAAATTTATGGAATTATGCAAAAAACATCCTTTAATGGTAATAAGTACAAATGGCAATTATTTAATTGATGGCAATCACAGGATTCTTTATTCAAAAATTGTTGGTATAGACAGTCTTCCCGTAAACAAGTATTACACAGAAAATAAATATTTCAGAAACTTTCTTATTGAAAGATTGAGTAATCAAAACAATGATTTTAGTTATAAGTCAGGTTATTTCAATGTTTTAGGATTAGAACAAATCCTCAAAGAAAAGTTTGAAAAAATATTAGAATTAATAAAATAACCATTTTTGCAATTAATCCAAAAGTTATTTATATGAATTAAAGACTTTAAATTATTTTATGAAGACAAAAAAAGAGGCCATAGCACTTGTTTTATTGTGCACATTTCTTACTGCAGCGGGCCAGATATTTCTCAAGATTGGCTCAGGAAATCTAAGCTTTAGTGTTTTAAAGTTATTAGGCAATTTACCATTGATAACTGGCTTTGTTCTTTACGCACTTGGTGCTGTAATTCTGGTTATTGCATTAAAGCATGGAGAACTATCAGTACTTTATCCAATCATTGCAATGTCTTTTGTATGGGTAAGCTTTTTATCCATTATTTTTCTAAATGAAATAGTGAACATTTGGAAATGGGCAGGTGTTATAACAATAATAATTGGCATCAGCTTGATAGGAAGGGGTGCAAGCTGAAATGGCAACACAACTATGGGCAATAGCAACTGTCTTGTTTGGAACTATTATAGGAAGCTTTGGAGCACTTTATTTTAAGATAGGTTCTGAAACAATTTCATTAGATATTAAAAAACTAATAAAAAACTATAAGCTGATTTTAGGATTTTTGTTTTACGGTATTTCCTCAATATTTTTTGTAATAGCATTAACTGGCGGAGAGCTTTCTGTTCTTTATCCTTTCTGTGCAGCATCTTATATTTGGGTTTGTTTGTTGTCAATGAAATTCCTGAATGAGAAAATGAATAAATTAAAATGGCTTGGTATAATAACAATAATCGTAGGCATAACACTTATTGGAATTGGAGGTTAATATGGAAAAAATAATTGTGATATCATTGGGTGGCTCAATAATCGTGCCAGATAAAATAAACATTGAGTTTTTGAAAGGTTTTAAAAAATTAATAAATGATTTTGTTGAAAAAGGAAATAAGGTAATTATAGTCTGCGGTGGTGGAAAAGCAGCAAGGCTTTATCAGAATGCTGCTTCCAAGATAAGCGGTCTTAGAATAGATGACATTGACTGGATGGGGATACATGCAACAAGATTAAATGCCCAGCTCATAAAAACACTTTTCCTTGATATTGTTGATGAAAGAATTATCCATAATCCAAATGAAAATTTTGATTTTAAGGAAAAGGTTTTTATTGCAGCTGGCTGGAAGCCTGGGTGGAGCACTGACTATGATGCTGTTCGGCTTGCAAATAATTTTAATGTAAAAACAGTTATTAACATGAGTAACATAACTTATGTTTATAACAAAGATCCAAATGGAAAGGGTAATGGCAATGCAAGACCAATAAAGGAAATATCCTGGAAAGACTTTAGAAAGATAGTTGGGGATAAATGGAACCCTGGACTCAATGCACCATTTGATCCCATTGCAGCAAAGGAAGCAGAAAAACTTAACCTTAAAGTTATAATTCTCAAAGGAACTGATTTAGAAAACCTAAAAAATTGTTTAGAAGGAAGAGATTTCAAGGGAACTGTTATTAATTAGAATAGTCTTGATTTGTTTTTTTCAAGCTCAAGAAGCCTTTGCCACTGGTCATCAACATGATTTTGCACATCTTTTATTTCTTCTTCTGTTATATGCTTGAATCTGCCCTGTGTTTTCAGGTAATCTCCTACAGGAACCTTATTTGCAGGCTTTTTTGAAATAGATAATATACCTTTTTCAATCTCGTAAAGTGGGGTTACAGTAGAATTAAAAGCAAGCTTTCCAATTTCTATTGTCATATCATTAATGAATTTCCAGCCTGTTGGGCAAGGAGTATAAGTTTGTATGTA
This sequence comes from uncultured Methanosarcinales archaeon, assembly GCA_964641515.1. GTDB lineage: Archaea > Nanobdellota > Nanobdellia > Woesearchaeales > CG1-02-33-12 > CG1-02-33-12. The sequence goes on from CAZXME010000006.1 coordinate 13,431, forward strand.
AGCTGGGCCATCAAATGCAAGGCCTTTCTTTACCTTGTTTATAAGGTCTAATGGAAATGCTACATTTGCTGTTGCAACATAAGCGCCGTGAGCTGCCATTATAAAAGGCATTGGCTTTTTGAACTCTGTTTTTCCATGAATTATTTTTCCTGCAGGGCTTGTAGTTGTTGAGGCATATTTTGGTGTTGCCCCTGAGCGCTGTATTCCGGTGTTCATATAAGCTGCATTATCAAAGCATACATAGCAAAAGTTTTGGCCTCTCTCAGCTGCTCCTGAAAGTGCCTGAAAGCCAATGTCAAATGTTCCGCCATCACCACCAAACACTAAAAGATTTGTTTCTTTTCTTTTTCCAAGTGTTTTCAATGCCCTGTCAACTCCAGAGGCAATTGATGCTGCATTTTCAAAAGCACCGTGTATCCATGGAACGCGCCATGCAGTTTCTGGATAAGGTGTGCTAAATACTTCTAAGCAACTTGTTGCATTTACAACTATTGTATTTTTTCCAGCTGCCTTTAAGGCATACCTTGCTGCCAGAGCAACACCGCATCCTGCACATGCCCTGTGACCTGATGCAAACAATTCTTCTGTGGTTATCCCAGCTATTTTTTCTTCCATTTTATTTAATCTTTTTTTCCAAGTTTTCTTTTATTTTAAAGCCATTGCCATCCCAATGGTCATGGCCAGAGCCGTGAAAATCAACTTTAACCCTGTTCGTTGATTTGCATTCAGAGCAGACAATTGTTTTGTAATGAATTTCTGATTCAAACTCTGAATCCCATGTTTTTCCTTTGAGACTGTTTCCGCAATACAAACATACTTCCTTTGTATCTATCTCTTTGATTAAATGATGTACCGCTGTCATTTCTATTATCCAAAAAATAAAAAACTAAAGCAACCATTCAATGTCATTGCTGTTTTCTACTTTCTTAAAAGCTGTTTTAATGTGGTCAGGGGTTATGTCCCTTCCACCAAGGCCAGCAATAAAGCCATTTATTATTGGTTTCTTATTTTGATTGTAAAATGCTGATTTAAATTCAGTGAGTAATGCACCCTCATTTCCAAGTGATATATTCCTATCAATAACTGCAATTCCCTTGATATTTTGGCAACAGCTTATTATTTCTTGTTTTGGGAATGGCCTAAATGATTTTATTTTTATCAAGCCAACTTTCTTTCCCTGCTTTCTTAGCTCATCAACAACAATTCTTGTTGTGCTGCATGCAGTTCCCATTGTTGCAACAGCATATTCAGCATCATTTATTTTATAAGTTTCAATTAGACCATTTCCATAAGACCTGTTAAAAGATTTTTTAAAATCATTATTAGCATTTTTGATTATATCAATTGCATTTAGCATTGCCTCATGCGTTGCTTTTCTGAATTCCATATAAGTGTTTGGGAATCCAATTGGGCCCATTGTAACTGGCTTTTCTGGATTTAATTTGAATAAAGGATTATATTTTGGAAGGAATTTATCAACATCTTTTTTTTCAGGAATATCAACTGGCTCATAAACATGGCTTAATGTAAAACCATCCAGGCAGACCATAACTGGAAGTAAAACTTTCCTGTTTTCTGCTATTTTATATGCCTGAATTATTGTATCAAGAGCTTCTTGTGCTGATTCAACATAAAGCTGTATCCACCCAGTATCACGTTCTGAAATAGAATCCTGCTGGTCATTCCAGATGTTTATTGGAGCACTTAAAGCCCTGTTTGCTACAGCCATTACAACAGGAAGCCGCATTCCTGCAACTACAAAAAGGATTTCGTGCATTAAAGCCAATCCCTGGGAAGCAGTAGCTGTGAAAGTTCTCACACCTGTTGCCTCTGAGCCAAGGGCAGCAGAGATAGCACTATGCTCTGACTCTACATGAATCATCTCTGATTTTAATAGGCCATCATTTATGTAATCTGCAAGGCGTTCAACAATATGCGTTTGAGGAGTGATGGGATACATAGGTATAACTGCTGGATTGCATAGCTTTACACCAAGTGCTACAGCAGTGCTTGCTTCAATTACTTTTTTCATTTCTCCTCTTTCACCATCTTTATTGCCTTAACAGGGCATTCTTTTGCGCATATTCCGCAGCCCTTGCAATAATCATAATTGATTTCAAACTCGCCTTTCTTGTTCTTTTTTATTGCATTATCTGGGCAGAACTTCCAGCAGGTTCCGCATTTTATGCATTTTTTCTGGTCTATAACCGGCCTGAAAGAGCGCCAGCCGCCTGTCTTGTTTTTTATTGTTGAGCCTGGCTCTTCTATTACAGCTCCAACACTAATTTTTGGTTTTGTCATTTTGTCTGATTATAAACAGCTGTTATTGCCTCTTTGTTAAGCTCAGCTATTTTTTTTCCTTTTGTTTTTAAAAATGTTTCATCAATTGCTTTGATTAATGCTTTTAACGATATTTCATTTGTTATTTTTGAGAATGCACCAAGCATTGGCGTGTTTACAATAGGCCTTCCAAAAATCTTTAATGCAATTGATGTTGCATCAACAGTATGAATATTAAAATTTCCCTTTATGCTTAAATCAGCTGGCTTTTTGTTTGTGTTAACTATTAATGTGCCTTTTTCCTTTAAGCCAGATGTTACATCAACTGTTTCAAGCAAAGAGGCATCTAAAACAATGACTATATTTGGGTTGTATACCTGGCTTCTTATATTTATTTTTTCATCAGAAATCCTTGCAAATGCCTGGACAGGTGCTCCTGCTCTTTCAACACCAAACATTGGAAATGTCTGGCTTTGCTTGCCATCATCAAAAGCCGCTATTGCCATTATCTGGCCTGTTGTAACAGCTCCCTGGCCACCCCTTCCGTGAATTCTTATTTCTATCATCCTCTTTCCATAATTTGGAGGTATTGAAACTATTTATATCTTTTTATTTTACTTTAAAATAAGTTTAATATCTTAAAAAGATTTATAAAGCCATAATCTAACCTTGCTTTATGAAATGCGAAATATGCAAAAAAAAGATTGATGAGACTTTTTTGAAGAAAATCTTAGGCACTTATGTAAAGGATGAAAAAGGAAAAAAGCATGCTATATGCTTTGAGTGTCAGAAAAAGTTTCCAAACAAAGAAGAACTGCTAAAACATCTTTAATTATGTAATTGCCTCGGTAGCTTAGTTAGCCAGAGCAGCAGATTCGTAATCTGCAGGTCGGGGGTGCAACTCCCTCTCGAGGCTTTATTTTAAGAAATAAACTAATAAAACAGTTATTGCTACTAAACTAATTATAATTGTACTCGTATTATTATTTTTCATATTAAAAGTATCATAAAATATTCTTCCCGTGATTTTATTCAAATCCCTGTTATTTTTATCAGATTCTCTATCAACTGAAGAATTTAATATACCCCCTAATAAAACTCCTTGTTGCGCAAAAATAGTTTTAGCTTCTTCATTTTTTACAGTTGTCTCTTCTTCTATTAATGATTCTTTTTTCTTTTTAATTTCAATTTTTTTTGGTTGTATGTAATTACATAGTTGCTTTTCTATTGGTTTTCCAGATGTTGTTCTGCAATTATTTTTATCAGTACATATTCTTGTTTGTGTTCCTTCTTTTGAACATTTTGACCATTTTGTACACTGCCAGTTTGGAATACATCTAAAGCTACTGCCTCCTTCACCCCCTCCAGAAAAGCTTTCAACATGTTTTTCTGTGATTTTTGAAATATTACATATTTGATTGGTAATGTTTTGCGATAAAGGTTTTGTGCAATAATCATATCCAGATGTTTCATTTCTGATTTGCTGCATATAACCATCA
>CAZXME010000006.1:17309-17386 GCA_964641515.1 uncultured Methanosarcinales archaeon
GGACTTCCTGTTCAAGAGATTCTGTGCAATAATCATATCCAGATGTTTCATTTCTGATTTGCTGCATATAACCATCA
>CAZXME010000007.1:0-16491 GCA_964641515.1 uncultured Methanosarcinales archaeon
TTCCACATAAAGAAAAATTAAATGCAAAAATTATTGATATAATAAAGTGTGCAGGTCACTCAGCGCCATTAATTGTCCTGGAATACAACAATAATATCAGAAATCTTATGATTGCTCCTGAGGGAATAAAAGTAGGGGATATTGTTGAATGCGGTGAAAAAACAATCCCTAAAAATGGCAATATACTTTTGCTTAAAGATATGCCTGAGGGAACATTAATATATAATATTGAAGGCCAGCCAGGAGATGGTGGAAAGTTTGTAAGGGCATCCGGAGCATTTGCAAGAGTAATTACAAAAATGAAAGGCAAGGTTGTTGTTCAGCTTCCATCAAAAAAAGAAAAAGAATTTCACCCAAACTGCAGGGCAACCATTGGCATTATTGCTGGTGGAGGCAGAAAAGAAAAGCCCTTTTTGAAAGCTGGAAAGAAATTTTATGCAATGAAAGCAAAAAACAAGCTATGGCCAAGCATATCCGGAACATCACAAAATTCTGTTGACCATCCGTTTGGCGGCTCAAGTTCAAACCATAAGGGAAAACCAACAGTAGCGCCAAAAAATGCTCCTCCAGGAAGAAATGTTGGTGCACTACATCCAAGAAGGACGGGAAGGAAGAAGAAGTAAAATGGCAAAAAAAGAATTCACTTACATGGGAAAAACTCTTGAAGAGTTAAATAATATGAGCATCAATGATTTTGCAGAACTTGTTCCTGCAAGGCAAAGGAGAAGCCTTAAAAGAGAAACAATAGACTCACATAAAATATTTATAAAAAAAATAATGAATGGAAACAACATAAAAACAGGGTGTAGGGATGTAATAATTATTCCTCAAATGGTTGGAAAAAATATAAGGGTCCATAACGGAAAGGAATTTGTTCCATTATTAATACAACAGGAGATGATTGGCCACCGCATTGGTGAATTTGTACTCACAAGGAAAAGAGTATCACATCATGCGCCAGGTGTTGGAGCTACAAGGTCAAGCTCAAGTCTTTCAGTAAGGTAAAAAAATGTCACAATACAAATATTCAGCAACAGTGAATGAGCATAGGGCAAGGGCTGTTGGATTATTAATGCCAATATCAACAAAACAAAGCATTGAAATATGCAGAGTTATCAGGGGGAAGAATATCCAGAATGCAAAGAAAATATTAAACGAATCTAAGGATATGAAAAAACCTATTCCATACACAAGATTTACAGAAGGGGCAGGCCACAAGCATGGAATTGGACCTGGAAAATACCCTGTAAAGGCATGTAGGGAAATATTAAACTTGGTGAATCTGGTTGAGGCAAATGCACAGCATAAAGGCCTGGATACATCAAGCCTTGAAATAATACATATATGCGCAAAGAAAGGGCCTAAATCATGGCATTATGGTAGGCAGAGCAGGATAGCAATGAAAAGAACTCATGTTGAGATTATTGTTGAGGAAAAAGAAATTAAAAAGAAAGAAGTTAAAAAAGAACAATCAAAGGAAATTAAAAAACAGGAAGAGAAAAAAGAAACTAAAAAAGAAGAAAAGAAAGATGTTGCTAAGGAAAAACAATCAGAAGTAATCAAAAAACAGGAAGAAAAAACTAAGGAAACTAAAAAACCAGCAGAGAAAGTTGAGAAAAAGCAGGTTGAAGAAGAGGAGCCTAAATTAAAAAAAGAACAATCAAAGGAAATTAAAAAGCCGGCAGAAGAAAAAGAAGATAAATCACAATCAAAACAGGAACCAAGAAAGGTTTTAAAGAAAAAGAATGTTCCAACTGCTGCTGAGCTGGCAGAAAAAGCCAAATCAGAACATGAACTCAAAAAGGTTTCTGCAATTAATGAACTAACAAAGAAAAATACTGATAAAAAATGATTGAAAGAAAAATTGTTGCACAAAAAAAGAAGGAACATCAGATTCAGGAAATGATTGCCAATAATGTAAGAGGCTCTGGCTACAGCCATACAAAGCTCCAAAGAACACCACTTGGCGAAAAGATAATAATCTATGCAGCACGCCCAGGATTAGTTGTTGGAAGAAAGGGGCAGAATATAACAAAACTTACAAAAAAACTGAAAAACAGTTTTGAGCTGGAAAATCCCCAGATAGAAATTAATGAAATCGAAAACATAAACCTAAATGCACGGGTTGTTGCCGGGAAAATATCAGAATCATTGGAGAGGTTTGGAACTGCAAGGTTTAAGGGAATAATGCATAAAACAATGGAAGAGGTAATGAGTGCAGGAGCACTTGGAATCGAGATTATAATATCTGGTAAAATACCTGGAGCAAGGGCAAAATTATGGCGTGTTTATTCAGGATATTTAAAAAAATGCGGAGATATAGCAATCAACGGAGTAGATAAGGCAAAAATTAGGGCTGTTATAAAAACAGGTGTTGTTGGTGTTAAGGTAAGCATCATGCCACCTGGCATAAAGCTGCCAGATAATATCAAGCTTTTGGAAGAAAAGCAGGAAATCATAGAAGAAATTAAAGAAAAAGAACCTGTTGAAGAAAAGGAAGAACCAAATAAGGAACACGAAGAAAAAGTGAAAGAAAATAAAAAAATAAAACCAGAAGAAAAAGTGAAGAAAGAGAATAAAAAAACTATAAAAAAGCCAGCTAAAAAAAATCAAAAGACACCTAAAAAACAGGTAAAAAAAGAGGATTAAAATGGCACTTAAGATAAAAGAAATTGAATCAATGGGTAACCAGGAACTAAAAGCAAAGCTTGAAGAGATTAAAAAAGAGCTGATTAAGCATAATGCCCAGATTGCTACAGGAACAAATCCAAAAAGTCCTGGGCAGGTAAAGGTAATGAAAAAGACTATAGCAAGGATTTTAACTGTCTTAAAAATCAAAGGTGGTGAAAAAAAGCAATGAGTGATATATGTCCAAAGTGTGGGCTACCCAAGGAACTATGTGTTTGTGAAACAATAGCCAAAGAGAGCCAGATAATAAAGGTATATGTAATAAAGAAAAAATTTGGCAAAAAATACACAGTGATAGAAGGCATTGACAGCAAGGAAATTGATATGAAAGACCTTACAAAAAAACTGAAAACAAAGTTTGCATGTGGGGGAACAGTAAAGGAAGGAAAGATTGAACTTCAGGGAGATCACAAACAAAGGGTTAAAGAAAACCTTGTTCAGATGGGTTTTTCACAAGAGACAATTGATGTAAGATAATGAAATTCAATAACAAAATGCTTGCAAGAAGCGAGTTAATAGGCCTAAATATAAAGGTTATTGAATCAGAAAACCACTTTAATAAAGGCATAAAAGGCAGGATTATTGACGAAACAAAAAATATGATTGAAATTGAAACAAAAGAAACAAGAAAAAAAATAATCAAGGACCAATGTGTTTTTGAATTTATAATTAAAGGAAAAAAAATTCAAATTAATGGAAAACTGCTTGCAAAAAGGCCGGAAGAAAGAATAAAACAAAGGTGAATGTTCATGAAAGATAAAACAGAAAAAAAACAAACTGTGCCAAAGAAACCAGATGTTTCCAAGAGCAGGGAATGCAATGATAAAAACTGCCCCATACATGGCGGTCTGAAACTTAGAGGAAGATCATTTACTGAAAAGGTTGTTAGTGCAAAATCCCGTAGAAGTGCAACTATTGAAATAAATAGATTAAATTATATACGAAAATATGAAAGATATGAAAAAAGAAAAACAAGATTACAGGTTCATAACCCGGACTGTATTAATGCAAAAAAAGGAGATACTGTCAAAGTGCGGGAATGTAAGCCAATAAGCAAAACAAAACATTTTGTAATAATTGAAAAGGTAAAATGAAGGCATTAAAAGCAAGTGTAACAAAGGGATTGACCCTGGGATCTAAAGTCCCAACCTGCGATAATTCAGGAGCCAAAATCCTAAGGATATTTGGAGTAAAGAGATCCAAGACTGTAAAGGGAAGAATGCCTAGTGCAGGTGTTGGGGATCTTGTTATGGCTTCAGTAAAAAAAGGAAATCCTGATATGGCAAAACAGGTAGTTATGGCTGTTATTGTCAGGCAGAGAAAGGAATACAGGCGCATGGATGGAACAAGAATAAAGTTTGAGGATAATGCAGCTGTGGTTTTAAAGGATGATAAGGGAAATCCAAAAGGAACCATATTTAAGGGGGCCATAGCAAAAGAAGCCTGCGAGAGATGGCCAGGAATATCAAAGTTAGCAAGAATTATTGTGTGATAATCATGAAAAAAGATTTTTCAAATAAATGGATAAGAAGCAAGCAGCCAAGGAAGCAGCGAAAATATAATTATAATGCTCCCTTGCATATAAGGAGTAAGTTCATGGGTGCTCATCTCTCAAAAGATTTAATGAAGAAGTACAACAGGAGAAGCATTAAGGTAAGGAAAGGAGATAAGGTAACTATACTAAGGGGCCAGTTCAAGAAAAAAACAGGCAGGATAGAAAGAGTTGACCTGAAAAAAACAAAAGTGTATATAACAGGAATTGAAATGATAAAAAAAGATGGGACAAAGGTATTCTATCCAATACACCCCTCAAATCTTGTTATAACAGAGCTTAACCTTGATGATAAAAAAAGGATGGCAATTGTAAATAAGTTAAAAAAAGCTGATAAAATAATTAAAAATAAAGAAGAAAAGTGATTCAAAATGGTTAAAAGACATCTAAAAAGATTAGTAGCACCAAAATCCTGGAAAATAAAAAGAAAAGGCATAACATTTGTTACTAGGCCAAATCCGGGAATGCACAGCAAAAAAAACAGCATATCAATAAATGTTATTTTAAGAGATATGTTAAACTATGCAAAAACAACAAGGGATGTTAAGGTTATGCTATCTAAAGGATATATTCTGGTAGATGGAAAACAAATAAAAGACCATAGATTTGCAGTAGGGCTTATGGACTTGATAGAAACACCTAAGACAAAGGAATGCTTTAGGGTTTTGTTAGATAAAAAAGGAAAAATCTCAATTATTAAAACAAAACAGGAAGAGAAAAAGATTAAGTTATGCAAAATTGTTGGAAAAACTGTCATAAAGAAAGGAAAAATCCAGCTTAATTTGAATGATGGAAAAAACATTATTATTGATAAGAACAATTACAATACTGGAGATACGTTAGTTATTGATGTTCCTGAGCAGAAAATAAAAGAACACCTAAAATTTGAAAAGGGTGCATTTGTTTATCTATCAGGAGGAAATCATAAGGGCGAATCAGGCATTATTGATGAGACAAAAAATAACCTAATTAAAATCAAACCAAAGTCCGGAGAAAGCTTTGAAACATCAAAAAAACTCGCATTTGTTATTGGCAAGGAAAAGCCAATTATCACATTAAGCTAAAATGGTTTTAACAATGAATCCATCAAGAAATATAAAAATTAACAAGGTAACCCTTAATATTGGGGCTGGCAAGGACCAGGCCAAGCTAGATAAGGGAATAAAGCTCTTAAAAAGCATAACTAATGTAAGCCCTGTTAAGACAATTACCTCAAAGAGAATTCCAGGATGGGGTCTAAGGCCAGGGCTTCCTATTGGCTGCAAGGTAACATTAAGAAGAAAAAGTGCAGTTGAAGTGCTTAAGAGACTAATTCAGGCAAAAGACAATAATTTAAGGGAAAGCCAGTTTGACAATAATGGAAATATTGCATTTGGAATAGAAGAATATATTGATATTCCAGGGGTTAAGTATGATCCTGAAATAGGAATTATAGGATTAGAAGTGTGTGTAACTCTTGAAAGAAATGGTTTCAGGATAAAGAGAAGAAGAATTGCCAAAAAGAAAATTCCAAAATCACATATAATAACAAAGCAAGAGGCAATTGATTTCATGAAAAAAGAATTTAATATAGAATTAGAGGGAAATTAAATGACTGTAAGCAATTATAAAAAGGTATTCAAGCAATTGAAAGCCAAGCCTGTAAAGCTGAAAAGCTTTTTGAAGCATAGTGCACCAAAAGAAAGAACGTGTGGAATAAGCAATAAACGCTGTGAAAGGTGCGGAAGAACAGGCGGTCACATAAGTAAGTATGGCTTAAATTTATGTAGGCAGTGCTTCAGGGATATATCAACAAAAATAGGATTTAAAAAATATAGTTAAAGGTGTAAAAATGTTAAATGACCCACTTGCAAATGCATTATCTAATATATTGAATAAGGGAAATGCAAAAACAAAGGAATGCTTGGTTAAGCCTTCATCCAAAATAATCAAAGAAGTGCTTAAGATAATGAAAGATAACTATTATGTTGGAGAATTTAAAGAAATAGAGGACTCAAAAGGCAATATGCTAAGTGTTGAGCTGTTGAACAAGATAAACAAATGCGGAGTTATAAAGCCAAGATTTTCAGTAAAAAAAGATGGTTATGAAAAATTTGAGAAAAGGTTTTTGCCTGCAAAGGGTTTTGGAATTTTGATTGTATCAACACCTCAGGGAATAATGACTAATGATGAAGCAAAGAAAAAAGGCATGGGGGGAAAGCTTTTAGCATACTGTTATTAAAAATGAAATTAGATATCGCTCAGGAAATTAATATTCCAGATGGAATTGAAATAAGCAAAGAGAACCATTTAATTAAAGTAAAAGGTCCTAAGGGCGAGGTAAATAAAAAGCTTGCAGGCCCAAGAATTGAAATAACTGCAGACAAAAACTCAGTAAAAATAATCTCAAAGAAAGCAACAAAAAGAGAAAAAAAATTAATTTATACTTTTAAGGCGCATATAAACAATATGATAAAAGGTGTAACAGAGCCATTTATTTATAAGCTAAAAATATGCCCTGGCCATTTCCCAATGAATGTATCAATGAATAATGATATTTTTACTGTCAAGAACTTTCTTGGAGAAAAAACCCCAAGAAAACTTAAAATAAGTCCGGATGTTAAGGTAAAGATAGATGGCAAGGATGTTTATGTTGAGGGAATTGACAAAGAGCTTACTGCACAGACTGCAGCAAGCATTGAAATGCTTACAAGAATAAAAGGGAGAGACAGAAGAATCTTCCAGGATGGAATATACATTGTCTCAAAAGCAGGAAAAGAAATTAAGTGATTATTATGAAAAAGCTAAAATTCACAAGGCAGGATGCACATAAGAAAGTCAGGTTAGGCAATAAATGGAGAAAGCCAAAAGGCCTGCATTCAAAGATGAGGCTTAGCTTTAAGGGCTATAACAAAAGTGTTTCAATTGGTTATGGAAGCCCTAAGAGCACAAGAGGATTGGACAAATCAAGCCTTAAACTAATAATTATTAAATCATTAAAAGAGCTTGAAAATATTAATGCTAAAGATGAGTGCATTGCTGTTGCAAAGACAATTGGCCTTAGAAAAAAGGTTGAGATTTTGAAACAGGCAGTTAAAAAAAGTATCAATATTGTTAATGTTAAGGATGTTAATAAATTCCTGGAAAGTGTTGAGGAAAAAATTAAGAAAACCAAAGAGAAAAGAGAAAAACTCAAAAAGAAAAAAGAGGTTAGGAAGAAAGAAAAAGAGAAAGAATCTGAAAAGAAAACAATAGAGGAAAAGGTTGAAAAAACAGACAAAGAGAAAAAAGAGAAAGAGAAAAAAGAAAAGGATAAAATACTGACAAAAGGAACAGAATAAAAATGAAACTTAATACTCAAAAAAGGCTTGCTGCCAGTTTATTGAAATGCTCAAAAAAAAGAGTAATTTTTGATAATGAAAGGCTTGATGAGATAAAGGAGTCAATAACAAAAAAGGATATTGATAATCTAATTAAGGATAAGTGCATTAAAAAGAAACAGGCAAAAGGCGTTTCAAGGGTGAGGGCAAACAAAATTAAGAGGCAAAAGGCAAAAGGAAGGAGAAAAGGCCATGGCTCAAAAAAGGGAACACATAATGCAAGACTGCCAAAAAAGCAGGTATGGATGAACAAAGTAAGGCTCCAAAGACAATTTATCAAAGAACTAAAAGATAAGAAAATAATAACCACAAAATCGCATCGTATGCTTTATTCAAAAATAAGCGGTGGTTTTTTCAGAAGTAGGAAACACATAAAATTATACATAAAAGAAAATGATTTAACAAAGGAAAATGGTAAAAGCTAAGATTCAAATAGTGCAATTCAGGAGAAAAAGAGAAAGAAAAACTAATTATAAAAAGAGAATTAGTTTTCTTACTTCAGGAAAGCCAAGAATTGTCATCAGAAAATCACTATGTAATATTAATATCCAGATTATTGAATATAAGCCTGAAGGGGATAAAGTGATTGTATCAGCAAATTCAAAGGAGCTTGTAAAATTGGGATACACCTTCAATAGGGGAAATATTCCTTCTGCTTACTTAACAGGATTCCTGCTTGGGCAGAAAGCAAAGAAAAAAGCAGTAAAAGAAGCAATAGTTGACACTGGCTTAAATACTCATGTTAAGGGCTCAAAAATCTATGCTGCTCTAAAAGGAATTGTTGACTCTGGTTTGAAAGTGCCGTGCTCAGAAGATATTTTTCCTCCTGAGGAAAGAATTAATGGAACTCATATTTCAAATTATTCAGAAAAACTAAAAAAAGAAAGCAAAGAAAAATATGAAAAGCAGTTTTCAGCTTATATTAAAAACAAGACTGAAGATGTAAAAAAGCAGTTTAATGATGTAAAAGACAAGATTATGAAGGTATAAAAATGTATGATAATAAAAAAAGAAAACGTAATGGTAATAGGCCAAGAAAAGCTCCTAGGGAAACTGTTTTTGATAAGGAGGCCTGGAATCCAAAAACAACTATTGGAAAAAAAGTAAAGTCAGGTGAAATAACAAAAATTGATGAAATCCTTGACAATGGATTAAAAATACTTGAGCCAGAAATAATTGATGCATTATTGCCAAACCTGAAAATAGAGCTATTGCTTATAGGCCAGTCAAAAGGAAAGTTTGGAGGAGGCCAGAGAAGAGTTTTTAGGCAGACTCAAAAGAAAACAAGTGAAGGAAACAAGCCAAATTTTGCAGCATATGCTGTTATTGGCAATGGCAATGGCTATGTTGGAATAGGCTATGGAAAAAGCAGGGAAACTGTTCCTGCAAGGGAAAAAGCTATGATGCATGCGAAACTCAATATTATAAAAATCAAAAGAGGCTGCGGCTCATGGCAATGCGGCTGTGGAAATCCTCATTCAATCCCATTTAATGTTGAAGGAAAATGCGGCTCATCTACAATTAAGATAATGCCTGCTCCTAAAGGAAAGGGCCTTTGTATTGAAAAAGAATGCCAGAAAATTTTGGAGATTGCCGGCATTAAGGATGTATGGTCAAAAACAAAAGGCCAGACAAAAGTCAAGACAAATCTTGTAGTTGCATGTTTTGATGCCTTGAAGCAGCTTAGCTCAACAAGGGTTCAGCAAAGATATTACAAAAACCTTGGCATTGCTGAAGGGGCAATTGAGGAGGAAAAGCCTGAAACAGAAGAAAAAACAATGGTTGATACTATAAAGAAAGAAGCCAAGGAAACAGCAAAGCCAAGGAAAGAAGCAAAAAGTGATGCTCCTAAAAAAGAAGTTAATGAAGAAACTGAAGAAGAAACAATGATGGAGATTATAAAGAAAAAAGTCAAGAAACAGGAAGAGAAAAAAGAAACTAAAAAAGAAGTTAATGTGAAGAAAAATGAGTGAAGAAAAGCCTATAAAAAAAATTGCAATTATAAGGATAAGAGGCATAACCGGAATAAAGAAAGACATAAAGGATACTCTTAACATGCTCTGCCTTTATCACAATAATTATTGTGTTGTTGTTAGTGATAGTCTGCTTGGAATGATAAAAAAGACAAAAGATTATGTAACATGGGGAGAGATTGATGATGAAACATACAAACTACTGGTTGAAAAGAGGGGAGAGGAATACAAAGGAAGACTAACTGATACAAAGAAAAAAATAAACTACAAAAAATTCATAATTGTTAATAATAAAAAATACAAAAAATATTTTAGATTAAGTCCTCCAAGGGGCGGCTTTGAAAGAAAAGGCATTAAGGTTCCATTTAAGAAAGGGGGAGCTTTAGGTTATAGGAAAGAAAAAATCAATGACTTGATCAAAAAGATGGTTTAAATGGCTGAAGTTAAAGTTTTAATTGAGGGTTATGCAAGAGAAGAAGAAGATAGTGAATTTGCATCATCAACAACTACCCTAATCAAGGAGAGTGAATTAAACATAATTGTTGATCCTGGAATGAATAGGGAATTATTATTAGAATCTTTGAAAAAAGAAAATTTATCTCAAAAAGATATAAACTATGTTATTTTAACTCATTATCATTTAGACCATTCACTTTTAGCTGGGATTTTTGAAAATGCCAAAGTTATGGATAATGAAGATATTTATTCATTTGACGGAAAAATAAAAGGGCATGACGGCAAGGTTCCAGGAACTGATATAAAAATAATCAAAACACCTGGACATGATATGTTTCACTGCTCTGTTTTGGTTAAAACCAAAGAACTTGGGCAAGTGGCAATAGTCTCTGATGTTTTTTGGTGGTCAGATGAAGAAGAACAAAAAACAGATAAAGAAAGCCTGATGAATCATGAAGATCCATATATGAAAAACAAAGAGGAATTAATGGAAAGCAGAAAGAAGGTTTTGGAAATTGCTGATTATATAATCCCAGGCCATGGGAAAATGTTTAAGGTGGAAAAATAAAATGACAACCTACAAGATAAGAAAAAACAGGAAGATGAGGGGCTCAAAAACGCATGGTTGGGGCTCTATGAAAAAGCACAGAGGGGCAGGCTCACGAGGCGGTAGGGGTATGGCCGGAACCGGGAAAAGAGGAGATGCAAAAAAGCCAAGCATCTGGAAAGATAAAAAATATTTTGGAAAGTATGGCTTCAAAAGGCCAAAGAAAATAACCATTGAAATAAAGGCAATAAACCTCAAGACAATTGAGCAAAATATTGAATCACTGTTATTAAAGAAACTTGTTGAAAAGAAAAATGATTCTTATGTTATTGATTTAAAGAAATTAGGATTTAATAAAGTTTTAAGCACAGGCAAGGTTACAAAAAAGTTTAACATAAAATGCGAATATGCATCCAAGAAAGCTGTTGACAAGATTAAAAAAGCTGGCGGAAGCGTTGTTTTAAAAGAGAAAAAACCAGCTGCTGAAACAAAAGAAAAGGTTGAGAAGAGACCTATTGCTCAGAAAGCTAAAGAAGAGAAAACACCTGATAAAGCTGAAAATAAAAACCCTTAAAATGTCAGTTATTGATAACATTATAGAAAATCTGCCAGAAGTATCTGGCCCAACACAAAAAAAGCTTTCTTTTAAAGAGAAACTAAAGTGGACAGGCATTGCCCTTATTTTATTTTTTATTCTCGGAATGATACCCTTGTTTGGGCTTGGCCATAATGCCCTGGCACAGTTTGAATACCTTTCAACAGTTCTTGCAGCAAAGTTTGGCTCCTTAATCTCATTAGGAATTGGCCCAATTGTAACTGCATCTATTATTCTGCAATTATTAAATGGCTCAGGCATTCTAAAGATGGATCTTACAACACATGGGGGCAAGAAAAAATTCCAGGGAATACAAAAAATGCTGGCTATTGTAATTATTCTGGCTGAAGCAGCTATTTTTGTGTTTATGGGTGGCCTGGCTCCTGCAGTAGAGTTTATTGGAACATCTGCTTACCTTCAATTACAATTATTACTTGTATTTCAGTTATTCCTTGGAGGGATGATAATCCTGTTTATGGATGAGGTTGTCAGCAAATGGGGCTTTGGCTCCGGAATATCCTTATTTATAGCAGCTGGAGTAAGCCAGAGCGTATTTATAAGGGCATTATCACCATTGCCATCACCATTTAATCCAGGAATTGCAACAGGTGCGATTCCTGCTTTATTCCAGTCACTGGCAGCAGGAGATCCTGTAACTGCTGGCTTAATGGCTGCAGCAGTTATTGCAACAGTAATTGTTTTTTGCATTGCGGTCTATGCGCAGGCAATGAAGATAGAAATACCATTAAGCTTTGGAAGGGTTAGGGGCTATGGAATGAGGTGGCCATTATCCTTTATTTATACAGGAGTTATTCCTGTTATTCTTGTTTCTGCCTTAATGGCTAATATACAGCTGTGGGCTCGTTTGCTGCAAAACTGGGGCCATCCTTTTTTTGGAACCTTTGTTAACAATAGCCCTAGTTCAGGTCTTGTTATGTGGCTTTCTTCACCAAATATAATAAGCAAGATAATAAAAGGGAGTATTGTCTCTGCTGATTTTGCACATGCCCTTGTTTACATGCTTTTCATGATAGCAGGATGTGTAATATTTTCAATATTTTGGGTTCAGACATCAGGCATGGATGCAAGAAGCCAGGCAAAGCAGATAATGTCCTCTGGACTTCAGATTCCAGGATTCAGGAAAGACCAGAGAATCTTAGAACATTTATTGAATAGGTATATTCACCCATTAACAATAATGGGCGCGATTGCAATCGGATTTTTATCTTCAATAGCTGACCTGACAGGTGCTTTAACCAGTGGAACAGGAATATTGCTGGCAGTTATGATAATCTACAAGCTTTATGAAGAAATATCAAAGCAACACATGATGGACTTGAATCCTATGATGAAAAAATTCATGGGTGGCGTATAAAATGTTTGAAACAATAGTTGATCCAATACTTTCACCCCTTCTTAAGCTAAACCCTTTATTAGGCATTGCTATAATCTCTTTTATCTTAACATTACTGATAACACTTATTCATAAGCTTGTAAGTAACCAGGATGTTATGAAAGGCCTTAAGAAGGATATGAAGGATCACCAGGATGAAATGAAAAAGCATAAAAGTGACCCTAAAAAAGTCATGGAAATCCAGAAAAAGGTGATGGAAAAAAACATGGAGTTCATGAAGCACTCTTTTAAGCCAATGATATTCACATTTATCCCAATAATAATCATATTTGGCTGGCTTAATGCTAATATGGCTTATTATCCAATAATGCCTGACCAGGAGTTTGATGTAATGTTAACCTTTGACCTGGAAGGTTTGGAAAAAAATATCAGCCTTGTTTCTGTAATTCCTGAAGACCAGCTTGAAATGATTAATGGCGCAACACAGACTGTTGAAAGAAATAAAACAAAAAAATTTCTTGGTGAAAAATGGGTTGGTGTGGCAAACTGGAAATTAAAAGGCCCGGAAGGGATTTATACATTAATTTATTCGTTTGATGATGATGCTAGGGCATATGAAAAAGATTTGATTATAAGTGAGGAAAGAAAATATGCCCTTCCTGAAAAAAGGATAAATGATGGAAACAGTTTGAAATCAATAAAAGTAATGAATGAGCCAATCAAGCCATTGTTTGGCCTTGGATGGATATGGGCATATATCATATTTTCAATAATATTTAGCATGACAATAAGAAAGGCTCTGAATGTGGCCTGATTCTTTATAAGCAACTAGGTTTTAGTATGATTTTCCAATAAGTATTTAAATCACTAATTTAAAGTAGTAATTAAATATGGCCAAGAAAAAACCTCAATCTGTGCTAATAACCTACTGCCCTTTATCTGGTGTAAGATATTCAGAAAAGAATCTCGATAAAGTGATGGGCCCACTTGAAAGTCTTCTAGATGGATATAAGATTGAATTCAAGTTTGAAAAAAATTTATTGCCTTATGAATCATTAAAAGAACATAGCAGGAATTATGATTTGATTGTATTGCTTGGAGGCGATGGTGCTGGAAAGCATATATGCCAAGCTATGATGGAAAAAGGATATAATAGGGACAAAATCGTATCATTCTTTCCCTTTGGCTCTGGCAATGATTTTCTTGAGGGTATTAACATAAGCTCAATAGATGATGCCTTCAATGCTTTAAAGGGATATTTGGAAGAACCAGACAAATACACAAAAAGGGTGGATGTTGAGAAAGTTATCATTGGAGAGAATGTGGAATATGGCTTAAATACTGTAGGGTTTGGTTTGAATGCAGCCATAGCAAAGCATACTACACCCAAAATGAAAAAGATATTGGGTGGTGAATTGGCATATTACCTCGCAGTCTTTAAAGCAATAGCAGGAGATTACACAAGAGCAGAGGCATATGTAAGTTCTGGTAATGAAAAAATCTATCAAGATAATATAATTTCACTCATGTTCAATAATGGTGTTTATGCTGGTGCAGGAATGATGCCAGTTCCTGATGCTCTAAATGGTGATGGTCTGATTGACATGTTTGCTGTGAAATACATGTCTTGGCTCAAACTTGGAATGATGTTTAGAAGGGTCTACAAAGGCACTCATGTCAATCTAAAGGAATGCAGTTTTGAGAAAAAGGACAGCTTTGATGTTGAATTTAACCCACCCCTGTGGATGCAAATAGATGGTGAGGTAATATCTAAAGTAGATGAAGCCAAAATTGAACTGATTCCAAAAGCAATGGAATTTGTCTATCTCCCAAAATGATATTTTCTTAGCTATGTGTAAAAATAAAGAAAGGGTGATTAAGCTATAATCTTTTTCTTTTGGGAAAGAAGTTTTTCTGTTTCTAATTTAGTGATAATCTTATCCATTCTTATTAGTTCTTTTACCCAGGGATTCTTTGTGTTTAATCTAAAGAGTTTTGCATTTCCTATTTTTCTTGTGAAGATTACAATATCTTTCTTAATTAACTCTGGCCACATCTCAGAAAAAGCTGTCCAGCCAACTCCTGCATTCTTAGTTATTTCAGTCATACTATAGTCTATGTCTCTTCCTAAAATCAAAAAATCCAATATCCTTATCAAAGGGTAATTTCCAAAATATTCTACAAATACGCTTTTTTCTTCCATTCTGTTATATATTATATCCTAGTTATATTTAAACCTTTCTGTTTTAAGAACCATGATTTACAAAACGAAAGTTATAAATATGAGTGCTCCCTTTTAGAAATTGTTATGGAAGATAAATTAATAATAAAAAAATTTATTGTTAGAAAATTATATAGAAAAAGGATGTGGTTGCATAAACATACAAACATTAATAATCTTTCGAAGGGATTATCAAATCAGTTAAGGGTTTCCAAAGAGGTTAAAAAAGCAGTAGAAGAGCTTCTTAAGGAGCAGATACTCTTATCTAAACCAACACAATATGGGTTAGAGATTAGTTTAAATCCAAAGAAAATAAGAGAAATTAAAATATATGTTGAGTAAAGACTTCTTATATATAGCCATTTTTCCCAAAAGCTTTTTAAATAAGCTGTTTTACCCCTAATTAGAGGAAAGAAAATGCCTTCAGGAAAACATAAATCAAGATCAATGAGGAGAGTTTACACAAAACTCTCTGGAAGTAAGGTTGTAGTGCATCATGAGAAGAGGAAGCCATCTAAGGCAACGTGTGCTGTATGCGGAGCTGCATTAAGTGGCGTTCCAAGGGAGAGGCCTTACAAGATGCAAACCATGGCCAAGACGAAGAAAAGGCCTTCAAGGCCATATGGCGGGTTTTTATGCTCTAAGTGCATGAGAGCAAAGTTAAAGGAGAAAGGTAAAAATGTTTGAAATAGGAAGATTATGCGTTAAAATAGCTGGAAGGGATGCTGGACTGAAATGTATAGTTGTTGAAGTAATTGATAATAATTATGTTCTCATAGACGGCCAGACAAGAAGAAGAAAGTGCAATGTAAAGCATCTTGAACCACTTGATAAGGTTTTGAAGGTTAAGAAAGGGGTTTCTCATGGTGATGTTCTTAAAGAGCTCAAAAAAGAGAAAATTGAGGTAAAGGAAAAAGTAAAAAGGATTAAGAAAGTAAAGACCGGAGAGGCCAAAACAGGAGAAAAACCAAAGGCCAAGGAAACAGTAAAAAAACAGGAAAAACCTGAATTAAAAAAAGAGATAGCAAAAGAAAAACCTGCTGCAAAGCCAAAAAAAGCTGTTAAAAAGGACGAATCCAAGCCAAAGAAAACAGTTGTTAAGAAAGCAAAGAAAAAAACAGTAAAAAAGGCCAAGTCAGTAAAAGCAAAAAAACCAAAGAAATGATTTCTTATTCTGTTATTAAAGTTTTATTAATGGATGTTATATTCAATAAAAAATCAGCTAAAAATAGAAAACAGCTTTTTTACTTTCTTTGTGCAGAATATTTTTCAACTAAAAAATCAAGTCCTCTTCGTATAGCTGGAATTGTAGATGGTAAATGATTTTTAATAAAATCAGCAGTTTTCCTTCCTGCCCCACTATAATAAAAATCTACAAGTAACCTTCCAATATCGCTTTCCATTAACACTCTGTCTCTAAATTCTCTTAATGTCTGAACTTGTGGTGCATTGCTATCCCCATAAACTGCTGTCGCAACAAAACAAAAATCAACCTCAACAATTCCTTTTTCAGCATGTTGAGATTTTCCATATAATAAATTGTAAAGTTTAATATTTTTTCCTTTTTTATCTGTAGCTTCTCCTGAAAGAATACTATACCCTCCTAGGGTTTCTCCATCTTTATCTGTAATTTCCCCCGAAAGAATACTATACCATGCTAGGGTTTCTCCATCTTTATCTGTAATTTCCCCCGAAAGAATATCAATATCACCAACAGTTTCACCATTCTCGTCAGTTATTTCTCCT
>CAZXME010000008.1:0-15631 GCA_964641515.1 uncultured Methanosarcinales archaeon
GTTTTTTTATTACATCAATAGCATTTATAGTAGAATTCAATAAGTTTATTGAGAAGTTCAGCATTTTTTCTGGAATTTTATCAAGTGGAATCTCCTTGTCAACCATTATCTTAATATCCCAGCACTCTCTTTGCGTGTTTTCAACAATATCTCCATTTATATCTTCATATTCATAGTAAATATCAAGCCTTACTGGTATTTTTATAAGGCCAAAACTAAGGTTATTAAGCTCTTCTTTTGAATGAGGCCATGAATTAAGGTTTACAATAAAATATCCAACTGTGTAATCATCATTCCAGTAGCTTGTTGCACCCCCTGCAAATAATTCATTTTGGTATTCTTCCCTTGATGATGTACTTAACTCATAGTCTGTGAGTTGTGGTTCGCTTGTTAAAGCAACCTCGCTTGGGTTACCCCTTCCTCTGTATGTCAGATTAATAGGGAAGCTAAACTGTGATATTCCCTGTATTAAATGCTCTGGTATTATGACATCAGGTGTTATCTTACCTATTTTTATATCCCAGTCAGAGCCATAGCCACACTGTGTATATGTAATAATATCCTCAATAGTTGAATTTCTTCCATAATTATCTGTTGCAACTATTTTTATTGTATTTTCCCATGCATTTCCTTCCTGTGTTCCAACAGTTATGCTCTTGTCTGTTACACCAATCTTAATGCTTTTATCTAAAATTATTTTAATTTCAAAATTACCATCAGAATCAGATTTTCCAGAATATTTATTTTTATCATTAACAAAAACATCTATATTTATATCTGGCTTGTTAACCTGCCCTTTAACTGTCTGCTTTGCTGTGTATGCAGGGCTTAGCTCATATATATTATTATAAAGTATTTGGGGCTGCTCTGAGTCGCAGAAAACATCAAACTTATTTATAACTGAATTCCCGCCCACATCAGTTGAGTTAATAACTATCTTGTTTTCCCCCTCATTCAAGCTTATGCCTATTGAAAAGGTGTTGTCTTCATTTGAACTTATTGTTCCATAATAATTGGAATTAAGGATAACCTCAATCATAATTGGCTCATTTGTTGTTCCTTTAATATCCAATAACATCTCAGTAACTTTTTCAGGGGGTTTTTCTATATTTACTGATGGAGGAGTATTATCTACAATAATTTCCTTGTCTTCTATTGTTTCCTGTTCATCCTCCTGTGCAAAAACCCTTGCAGTATAAACAGGCATAGCTAATATAAGAAATATGCAGCTGATTGCTATTAATTTTAGTTTTATTTCTTTCATCATAACATCATTCAAATTTTGGCATTAAATCAATATTATTTGAGTTCTCATTTAAGAACTTTATCATACTTACCTTCTCATCATCTGTTTTAGCAACACCCCTATCATAAACATAAAATACTATCTTGTCTTTATTAATCATGTTAGTATAGCTTACATTCCAGTCTGCCTTGAAGCCGCCTGTTAATTCATCACCTTTCATAAGGAAAATCTCAAGATAATAATTGGCATTATTTTCAATTAATTCTATGTTTTCCATTCCCTCTTCAGCAGGATATGTTGCAAAGACATCATGGCTTTTATTTAATGATTTGATGTATATGGCTGCTTTTTCATTTGATCCCAGACGTTCTTTATATCCTGTGCTGTCAACTTTCATAACCCTAAAATCAAGGCTCTTCAATGGATCCATCATAATTAAAATACCCTTGTCTTCGCCAATAACTTGCTGTTCTGCTCTTAAAAAGCCTTGTTTTTCTGCTATTATAATCCCATTAACACATGCTGAGGGCAATTTGGTTTTCAGCCTGTATCTGTTTGCCTCTGGCTTTGTAAAGCCCAAATTACACTGATACTTTATGCAGTTAAATGAAATGCTCACATTATCTATATCATCTTTTGTTCTTGAGTTTCTTGCATTAATAATATAATCATCTTCTGTAAGTTCTTCACAGAATCCTTCATCTTGGTAAGTAGTAAGCTTTGTTATTCCAAACTCAGACCTGTCCCCCTGGTTATGGTTAATCAAGACTGGAAATGCAAACCTGAAAACATACCCCTTGTTATTAAATGATTTTTCATCCCTTATTGCTATCTCAACAGGATAAATAACATCATATGTAAAATGATACATATTTATGCAGAACATGCTGAGGTATTTTGGAGCTCCTTCAACCATGTTGGATTTCATAACATCTCCATCACTTGGCCTTGCATATAACTCAAGCCCCCAGTCTTTCATATACCTTATTCCTGCTTTCATATCATCAAAATTTTCATTAACAGGTGCCCAGAAAAAATGATTGTATTCATAGATATCTTCTGGTATATCTTTAGGTATGGGGTCTTTAGTAATATCTAGTTTTTGGAACTTCTTATATATTACAGGGTCATATAAAAACGGAATATAATCTGTTTTGTCAATCCTTATTTTTGGAAGGTTATAGTATAATAACTCTTTAATATTTTGCTCAACCTCTGCCTTGCTCCACTCAAGCTTTTTGCATGAAAAAACCAAGTCTGTAAATGGTATTTCAGAGTCAAGAGCCATTAGGTCAATTGTTGTTTTTTCAAAGAACATATCCTTGTTTTCTGCTTCCATTATTCCCTTTGCAAGTCTGTAAATCCTCTTAAGCCTTACTGGAACAGAGGTTGTGTATAAGGACCATTCAGTTATCTTGTCACCTTTCCTGTTCCTGATAATAAGCGGGTAATCTGTTGTTATAATGACGTCCTCTTCTGCTATTACTGTTTTTGTGCTTATTTTGCCTTTTTCCTCTATTATAAATTCGTCAAAGTCAGTGAAATTTCTTAAACATGATTTTAGGTTTTTGGAAACATAATCTGATATCTGGGATTGCATATTAACTAATGTTGGTGAGGTATCAACTCCATTAAGATACCAGTATGGCAGCTTTATTGGTCCTCCCACATTGATATATGCTCTTGGATTCATAGCTATATCTTCTGGTACTTCAACATAGCCAGACTGCATTCCAAGCCTTACTACAGCATCTTCCCCTATATTATTAATACAACCTTCAACATAACTTTTTAATGGTGCAATCTCCTGTGGCACAACAACTTCTGGAGTAAAAACAGTATTTATTTTTATTATATAAAAGAAAAGCAAAAATACAAGGAGAATAATAATTCCAGCTATTACAAATACTGTTATCTGACCTCTTTTTTTCATAATCCCTCTAAGAATACTCTATTATAATGTATATTTAAATCTTGTGGTGAATTCTCTCTGATTTTGCTATAATAACTGCAATATAAAACCTTACCCATGCTGCATAAAAAATCAGGAAAATTAATAAAAATAATGAAGTAAGCCATGTTGGCAAAATATTAAGGGGTATTGTGATTACAGACAGCAAAACAAAGACAAGGCTCATCATCAGATAGGGAATGTATAGCAAATGAATTTTTTTAACTGCAATATCAAATGTATTTTTAAAAGAATATGATATTTTTTTCTTTTTTGTAAAATAAAAATATAAAACTGATATGAAATTAATCAGGTAAAGCAGGATTGGAAGGAAGACAAAAGTGAATAAAACTAATAATATAAACATAACAAGGCTTGTGTTAAGTCCGCTAGTTGAAAAAAATAGGAATATTAAGTTAAAAAATTCAATGCAGATTATTGCTATGAAAAACAGGATTATTGATATTGGAATACAAGCAAGGTTTAACAATAGGAATTTCTTGAAATAACTTAAATCAAATTTCTTTTTAAGTATTGTGTTCCATATAAAACCCTGAAAAAAAGACCATGCCAAAAATAAAAATATTATCAGCAGTATTGAGCATACTATTAACCCATAATAAAAGCTTTTTAGTGCAGCAAGCTCATTTACAGCATTTTCAGTAAGGGTTATTAAGTCTAATCCACCTATTTTTGAAGCAGAACTGTTTAACCACGCACCACATAAAGAGAGTGCGATATATGAGACTAAAATAAAAAGAGAGTCAAAAATTATTACTGAAAAAAATCTCTTTTTGTCAAGTTTAAAGCTTTTTTTAAATAAGTTTATTTGATTATTTAAGTATGCCATTTTACCATCCATCTGATGTTCCAGAAACAGAAATTGTTGTGTTGGATGCTGGCTTAGAAATTTCACCAGGGCTTATGTATGCCTCAACTATATTATTGCATAGCTTATCATCATTGAGAGAGTTCCTGAATTCTGCATTTAAGTTTTCTGTATCGTAGAATTTTAGGCAAACCTTTTCATAAACCTCATCTTTGTATCTTACAACTGCATTTTCTCCTGTTCCGCTGTAGCTTTCACCTGCTTTAATCTTGATTTTGTCAGCTGTTTCATCTCCATCAAGGTCAGCTTTATTTCCATCTATCAAAAGCTCAAATTCAATATCTTCCTCACTTCTCGGATTAACACCAAATGTTATTTTATAGAAATATGATGTTTCATTGCTTGTTGTTATTGCAGCGCTTCTTTCTCCTTCAACATGCGCTGCAAATCCCATGACATTGTTTACATTCACAACAGCTATATTATTAGGTATTTTATCAATATGCTTATGGCAGACACTTTCCTCCCATTTTCCGCTTATTATCCTGCCTATAACAGTCTGCGAGAAGAACTCATCAGTCGTCTTTCTCCAGCCCATCATGAAATCCCAGTCAAGCCAGCTGTTTAATAGGTTTGAAAGTGCTATTCCTCCACGTGCTCCATCCATAGCTGCATAAAATGCCGGGCCTATCAATGATTTTGTGACCATTGCTTTTGCTTCTTTAACGCCAGCACTATTTTCACTTAATTTATTCCCCTGAGCATCAGTGTAAAAATATCCTTCTTCATCTTGTTTGATAATCACTATTTTTCCATTTTCAGTAACAAATGCAACCGGGATATATCCCGAGCGGAATATTTTTTCTGAATCATCTTTTTGTATTTTTCCAAATACATAAATTCCAAAGATGTTTGCTGGATAATGAATTGTCTGAGCAACTCCATTTTTGTTGAAGTCTGTTAGTATCCTCCCGTTTTCATCTATCTCTGCAATTATTTCTTTTCCTTTCTTTATTATCTTCTTATCTTCATCATAAATTCCTTCAAAGATTATGTCTTCTTTTTCATTATTTCCTTTGTCAATTGATATTTTTATTGTTCCGTAATCTTCTGATTCATCCTTATAGTATTCCAGTAAGCTTTCCCCTTCTATTGCCTGCAATGTATGTATTACCCCCTCTCCTGAATCATCATAAATGAATTTATTTTCCTCTTCTGATAGAGTTCCTTTGCTTCCATCCTCAAGTGTTGCATAAAACACTCCATCTTCCTCATGAACATTTTTTAGCTTTATGCCAATTTTATTTGACCAAATCTCATCTGTATCAATAGAAAAAGAACCCTCTGCAGATATGCCAGCACCCAATTTTACTTCACCAGAAATTTCAGTCTCTGGCTGAACCACTACATTTCCATCTTTATCTTTTACTGTTGTTGTGTATGTGCCATCTTTATTTTGTTCAACATGAGTTTCTGATTTTACTTCACCATTTTCATCAAATTCATATATTGTTTGTGCCGTGATTTTTCCATCTGAATTTGTCTTAGTGTAAGTTTTTGACTTTTTTGTGCCGTCATCATTAAATTCAATTACTGCATTATAAGAATTATCACCCTTTGTTGTATACGTAAGAATATTACCTTCCACTTTAATTTCATCAAAATCCTCTATCATATTTAACTCTGGTGCTATAGTCGTAAGCATTTCTGTACGCATTGTAACATATTTTCCATCTCCATACATTATTGTAGTTGTACCCTCATCTGTATTGCTATCAATTTGACTATCAATTATTTTCCAGTTTTTGACCCCAACAGGGGTTGTACTTTCACTTGCCGGACTACTTTCAGTAGGTTTAGAACTTGTATAAGTAATTTTACCATTTTCTACTTTCATGTCTTTGTATTCTCCCGATTTAATGTCTTTAATTACTTTATCAGTTATTAAGTTTTTTAAATTTTTATCAATAAGGAAAGGTATATCTATTTTTCCTTCATTAACAGTTTCAACAGAAACTACTTGCCCAGCTTCATTTAATTCAAAAGTTTTTTGATTATCTGTCCCAATTCCTGTTGTTTCCATAACGCCTATAACCTGACCATAATAATCTTTCACTATTTCGAATGATTTAAATCTACTTACAAGTTTATTGCCATTATCTTCAACATTACATATTGTTCCATCTGAAAGTGTTGCAGTCCAATCATTAATTGAGTCATCGTATTCAACCTTCTCTACTTCCATCAATTTATTAAACTTTAATTCAGTATTTTCTTTTTGGTAGGAAATTATATTACTATTCTCCTTAATAGTTAAAGTGTCTATTTTACTTTTATCTTCTGATTTGAAAGTTTTTTCTTGAATTTTATTATTTCCTAAATATTCTATTGTGTACAAGTGATCATAAGTCTTGAATATTTTTCCATCTTCACTTAAGGTTCCTTCACGCCCATCATTTTTTGTTGCCTTGTAAATTTTTCCTGATTTTTCAATCCATTTAATTGAAATTTCCTTGGATATGTCAATAGTGCTATCACTGAAGGTAGCATATATTAAGTTATTATTTTGCCATTCTTTTTGATATCCAGTGTTTTTTTCTATTTCTGCTCTATGCAATATGTTTTCTTTTACGTTTATAATAATTGTATTTCCATTAGTGCTATCTATTGTAGAAAAATATTCCCCATCTCTAGTTTCCATCTCTATTATTTTACCATTATATTCATCTTTCAAACTTACTGTCCATTTTTTTTCAGAATCTTCTTCCTCAGGATTATATGAAATATCAGTAACTTTCAGCATTTCATCTATTTCTAATGTTTTATCAGTTTCATAATCTATTCTTGCACCAATTATAGATTCATCTTTCATCCAAGTTTCTTTTATTTGAATAACCTGGACTTTACCATCTGTTGTTGGACCTGTTTTAATAGTCTCTTTTGTCTCCTCTACTTTTATTGTTCCATCATTGCTTGTAAAAGTTTTATCTTTTATTATTCCTTCTACTTCATTGCCATTTGAAAGTACTTTTGCATTCCAACCTTCTTTTTCATCATCATAACTACCAATCTCAGAAAACTTAATATCTTTAGTTATATCTAAACTAGCTATAACCCTTTCTTCCTTTGCACTCATAATTTTTTTCTTTATATTATTTCCTTCGATACCTACTCCTATTTTATCTACTGTACTTATTTCTATTACTCGTACTTCATTAGCTGAAATTACTTTAGCCTGAAATTTAATAATATTCTCTGCTTCTTTCGAAACCATATCTTCTGCTACAGTTTCAGATTTCAATATAAAAACTTTTTCGTAATCCTGCCATTCAGCAATTGCCTTAAATAAATCTTCGTTTAATGTCATCACCTGATCCTCTCCTTTTGCTAGTACATGTGTACTTGGATATGTAATAACATGATAATAATCTCCATGTTTATCTGTATATCCAGTTAAAGTTGGTGTTTCTTCTGCAAAGGTTTTGCTTATTATGACTAGGAATAATAAAATTATTACTAACAGTTTTATCTTTTTATTGTTCATTTTAATCTGTTTCATCTTCTCCTTCATTATCATCCTGAGTTGATTCATCTGCATTATCTGTTTCTTCTGTGTCTTCTTCATCTTCTTCTGTTGTTTCAGGCATTGGTTTTAATGCTTCTTCGCAGACATCGCCACTAAGACTCCAGCTATCTGCATCAACAAATCCTACTATGTCTTCAGCAATGGATGCTAATGTTGGCACTAAATGGCTTATAACACAAATAGCATGCGGTGCACCTGCTGGCTGCATCTTGCAGTAAAAGTTAAGTCCTCCAAAGATAAGCCCCAATGGGTCTGAAAAAATTGTTTCAACATGCCCTGCCAATCCCTTGAAAAATCCTGCAAATGGTATTACTTGGAATATTTCGCCATATATGAACATGCATTCAAGATATGCTTTTTGCTCATCACAAACAGACAGGGAAATTCCCTCACTAGCTGCATTTTTAAGGCACAATACATAATAGCATTCTACCTGCCTTCTTTTTTGCAGCCCATGTATTATTCCGGGTATGCATCCTGTTGCAAGGCTTAAAACAATGCTGTCTTCTGGGCTTGAAGGCCAGAAAGCATCTCCAAATCTCATTTCCTTAAAAATTTCAGGTGTGTTCTTAGATGAGAAGTCATCATACCAGCCGCCCCATATTGTTTTGTCACATGATATATACTTACAAAAATTATAGTTGCTATCCATAAATTTTTGGTGCATATCATCACTTTTTTCGACAAGGTTCTTAATAGTATCTGCAAAACCCCATCCAAAGATCGTAGCCATCTCTTCAATATCAGCAAGAGCATTGTTCACTTTTCCCCATGTGCCTAGAAGGCTGCATATCTTCTCTGCAAGATTTAGTATTTTCTCTAGAGTACCTATCCATTCCTGTTTTACAAGCCAGCTGTCCTGTGCATCCTTTATTTTGTCCTTAACATTCTGGCCTAATTCACCAAGAGGCATGTTATAGAAATCTATTGTAAAGTCAACAGGCTCTTCTTCTATGTTTTGCATTATTGTGTTGCCGCAGACCTTTGATATCAAAAGAATCTTGCAGTTTATTGATAATGAGTTTTCAGGCATTTCTTCCTGATTTAATGTTAAAACAATGTAAGGGTCTTGTGAGTCCTTGTTGATAAGCTCATAATCCTGTATATAACTTATATCACCGCTGCAGTCAAGATCCATTGCTAGTATTGATGCCTCTGAGCCCTCATATATTGGGCTTAATGATACATGAACATACTGCTTTTGATTGATTAACTCAGTTGTCTGCCTGTCAATTGCAATAGGCATTTTTTCAACACTCTTGACAAACCAGTAATCAGGATTCTCCTCATCATCCAGGCCTAATACACTAATATCAACACTCTTTTCAGCATTATTTCCAACAAAGTCAGTAAAAGTAAAATATAGCTTTCCATTTATTGGGCCAGACCCAATCTCTGCTGTGTTCCATTCACATACCCAGTTGTTTTCTTCCTGAGTGCATGAAGCCTGCTCAGTTTTTCCAAGCCCGATTGCAGACAAATCAGCAAATGCACTTACTTTTGTTTTTTCTTTTAATATTGCCTTTATTTGCAGTTTGTCTCTTGAAACAAACTCATTCTGGCTGTAAGACCTGTTTTCAAGGTTCTTTATTTCAATATCACCAACCAATAAAGGAGCTTTTGTATCAACAACAAATGTTTCAGAGGAAATGCCGCTGCTTAAATCAAATGCATTTCCTACATCATCTTCTGAGTCAGGGCTTACTGAAACAGTTGATGATGCACCATCTGCATTGTTTTGTATATTTATATCATTGAAAGAGCATTCCCATGTGCTTCCATCCTCAACACAATCATCTGCTTTTATCTTGCTGCTTCCTATCCTTATCCATGTATTTCCAAGGTTTAACCCTGAATCCTTTTCCTCAATTTCCAGTATTATATTATTGTTTTTTCCAAGGTATTTTACTCCCTCAGAGTCTACTTTATTATTTTTTATTGATTTTACAACAGGTTCTGTATTGTCAAACTTGAATGTATGGCTTGCACTTTTTTCAGCAGAGTTTCCAACACCATCTTCTGCCTTGATTTTTATGCTTACTTTTCCAGAGTCAGAAAGCTTTATTGTAACAGGCCAGGCACATTCATAAACACCATCATATCCAATGCATACTGCCTCTTTGCTGCTGTAAGATACTTCATTATTCAGCTCTGACAAATCACCAGTAACCTTTGTAAGGGATTCATCCTCTATTTTAATGCTGACTATGGCTGATTTTGGATTTGTTGAGATATAATCAATCTCATTTCCTTCATTATCAACAATCTCCAATGAACTTGTTTCAATCTGAGGATTTTTTTCATCAACAGTTAGTTTTTCGCATGTAAGTTCTGATGATTGGCCAAGCATGTCATAAGCTATGATGCAAACATCAGCAGAGTCTGTTGACGAAACAAAATCAGATGTCTTAAAAGAGAACTCTTTTGAGTCAAGAGACGATGAGCCATTGATATTTATTTCCTTAACAACAGTTGCTATATCATTCTTGCAAATGATTATTTTGCTTAATCCAGAGCCCATACTGGTTTCATAAGCATAATCCCTTACACCATATTTTACAGTTACATTTCCTTTTTTTGTTATCTTTGGGCTTATGCTGAATGAATCTATTGTTGGAGCCATTGCATCCACAATAAATGTTCCTGCATGAGTGTCAACAGTATTTTCAGAGTCATCTTTTAGTTTTATTGTAAATGAGTGTTTCTTTGCCTCCAATGTGTTTTTATTTATGCCTAGGACACATGTAAAGTAATCTTCAGATGCTCTGCAGTTGTTAAACTGAATATCATTAAAAAACACCTGTTCTGGTTTTATATTATCATCGCCTGAAATAGAAACATCTGCCTTAATATAGGTTAGGTCATTTTCTTTTCTATAGCCTTCTACTTCATCATTGCCAAAAATTCCAACATTGTTTATTGACGCAAAAGCACTTGCACTATACACTGGAAGTGTAATTATCATGCATACTACAAACAATACAATTATTTTTTTGTTCATTTTAACATTGGCTCAAGGCTTGTTCTATAATTTTTTGAATATTCTGCTATTTTATTCATTTCATCCATATCATCATGCTTTCTTTTAGATTCTGGGATTGCAGGAATATCTATGTACAATGAATAAAATTCTATATTATTATAATTTGTTATAGAATTGGCATTCCAGGCAATGGTTTCATCAAATACAAGTCCGCCAGCTGGGAAAGGATTTAACTCAATTTCTGGCAGGGTAGCAATAGGGAGAACTAATAATAACATCTTCGTCTCTTCTGGTATTACAACCTTTTCATTTAAGATAAGCTGGAGATTTACTTTATATTTCCCAGGCACAACCCTTAGCTCAGATGGCTCATCCTGGCTGCCTAAGTATTCTGCTGCTGTTGAGAAATCCTCTTCGCCATTTTTGCCGATTCTTTCAAGTGTTAATATTGCCTGCTCATTGCCTGATAATCTTAAAGCATTATTATTGAAAGTCCAGCCATCATCTGTTTTTATTATTTTCTTCTTCTTTATTTCAATGTTCTTATATACAAATGGTTCAAGTTTTGTTAATGGCAAATTAATGTCCTTATCAAGCTCTGTGCTTAAAAATTCTGAATATCCAAGGAAATCCGGATTTGTGAAAGTGATTGTGCCCCCTGCGCAGATAGGGAACTTTGTTTCTAAGACAGCTTTATCATCTTTTATTTCTGTTTGGCCAATAAAGCAGGACTCTTCCCCGCATGTGTAATAAATCAATACTCCACTAATTGGTTCACTTGTTTGTGCATCTGCTGTTGTTATTTTTATATTTCCGCTGTTTCTTTTGTTAATGTCACAAAACATTGATGTTTCATCAGATATCCCTTTTAAAGATACAAATGATGAATTAATAGCCTCATTGTTTCTTAAATTTGCCTCAAGCGCAAACCTAAATGAATAACCTTTTCCATGAAATGCTTCTGGGCTGTTGATTGTTATAACAACTGGATAGGATATATCATACAGGAAATCATACCTTTGTATGCCTATTCCCAATGGAAGAATATTTGTTGATGCAGATTCAGGCATTATAATCCCTGATTTAGTGTTAATGTCAAAGTAGATAGGCCACCAGCCTAAATACCTGAAATCAGTTCCAAGATTTTTGTAAGAGTCTCCATATGATGGAATATCCATCTGGCTGTAAACTCTCTGCTTTATAGTGTCATCAAACATTCTTTTTTTATAGTTCAGGGTGTCTTCAACCTGAAGAAGAGGAACATAGCTCATCAGCATTCCCTCTAATTTTGTTTTTACATCTGGCTTTGTCCAGTATACAGGAGAGCTTAACTCAAATTTAGAGCCAGCCATTGGAGGCAATTTTTCATTGTCTATTTCAGAGAACCCTGATATTAGGTTGAGGGTGTTTAATTCAAGAAAATGATAATTAATTTCATCACTTGTTATCATAAATGCGAGCTTATAAACATTTTTTAGGTTTACAGGAACAGTTGTGAA
Organism: uncultured Methanosarcinales archaeon; assembly: GCA_964641515.1. Classification (GTDB taxonomy): domain Archaea; phylum Nanobdellota; class Nanobdellia; order Woesearchaeales; family CG1-02-33-12; genus CG1-02-33-12. The sequence goes on from CAZXME010000008.1 coordinate 12,095, forward strand.
GAAATTAGATGCCTTTGACTTTACTTTTTCTTTTTTTATTTCAAGAGGATAATCAATTGAGACAAGAACATCATTCTGCATTATAATTGTTGTTGTGGTTATTTTTCCTAATTCTCTTACTTCAAATCCCTGGTCTTTAAAATCAATGAAATCATTAAGGCATTTGTTTAGGTTTGCATTAACATATCGGTCTATCTGCGTCTCTATTGAGAAATCCATTGGTGAGCGCTCTGAGCCTTTTTTCATCTCGCTTTTTAGGTCAGGCATCTCTGATGAAAACTCGCAGTTTCCTGAGCAGTCATTTGAGCTCTTTAAATACCACCAGTATGCAACATTCATAGAGCTTTCTGGCGAAAACTCTACTGCTTGAGATGTAGTTGGATCAGCTGTGTGAGTAATTCCAAACTTAGAAATATCTGTATAACCGCCTGATCCCCCAATAAGTATTACTGCATCTGTTGCTGTTTTGTCAATGCACTGCTCAATAAAGGTTTTTATAGGGTATAATTGTGTTGGTATCTTTTCAACTATTGGCTCAACACTCTCTGTCTTGTTAGTCCTTGCTATAATATAAAAAGTTAAACCAGAAGCAAGAAGGATAATAATTCCTATTATTATAAATATACTTATCTGCCCTCTCTTTTTCAACATATTCACTCTATTGTTTTTTTCTCTTGTGATATATATAAAACTTTTGTTTTTTAAAAGAAAAATGAGAATTAAATTAAAAATAAAATTATTTGATTAATCTAGCACTCTCAAGCAAATATTTCACAAGTAAAACATTTTGATGATCAATTTTGTTTTTTTCATAATCATTTCTGTAAAAAGGAACACTCAAAAATGTTTCTTTTTCATAATCAGTTACTGTTATATTATCCCATTTATCATAAGAACGTGCTTTTTTACCTTTAATATTAATAAGAAATTTATTATCCCCACCAATAGAAAATAATATTCCTTCTCCACTTTCATTTCTTTCTTTTTCAGTTAAAACATGTGGAAGAACTGAATTGAAATGACTCATCAATTCATCAATTGATTTATATTCAATACAAGCATCTATTGAAAAATTATTTGAAGGTAAAAATGGTTTAACAATTTCCCTTCCTAAAAGACATTCAAATCCTTTAGGAAGTGAAGCACCCAAAATTTTATAAGATTTTTCTCCATTATACATATTCGTTATATCCACCTACATAATTGTATTTACTTGAAAATAACTACATAATATATAAAACTTTTGTTTTTTATGACAATTTTAAAACTATACAAACTGAGCTTTATTTCCGAAAATCTTCCAGGATAAACTGCAAAAGCCTTATTAACAATTATTTGTTGAGAGCCGTTGGAAAAAAGAAAGATATTTATATAAGTTTATATAACTATCTATATAATTATATACAAATATTATATAGGTGGTTTAGATGAAAAACAAACAAAGGATTATGCACTATCCGAGTTTAAAGACAGTGCTTATGGTAGAGGATACATTAAAAAAACAAAATAACCTGGTAACAAGAGAAAAACTAAAAGAAAAAATGCCAAAAAAGATTATGCACCAAACATTAAATGTTGTCTTAAGCTATCTTGAAGCCAGCGGAAAAATACTTGATGGAAGAAAAGGGATTTTATGGATATACAATCCAAGCCCTAAACTAGACAAGGCAATAAAACAAGGGGTTGAAATATGAATTTCAAAGAAAAACCTGTTAAACTAATAATCACTGGGGATGCTAAAGAAGAATTCGAAAGATTAAATAAGACTGTAGGACAAGAAATTACAAAAGGAATAACCAGTAGTGATTATCAGATATTATTAAATTCTATAAAACAAAAAATTGAATTCATAAAAGAAAATCCCCAATATGGTATTCACATACCAAAAAATAAGATTCCTAAAGAATACATAAAGAACTATGATGCAAATAACTTATGGAAAGTTAATCTTTCTGGAGCATGGAGAATGATTTATACAATAAGGGGAAGTGAAATAGAGATCATTGCATTAATCTTAGATATAATTGACCATAAAGAATACAATAAGAAATTTGGTTACAGGAAAAACTAATTCCAATTTAAATTATCTTACAATTGCGTTCTCTCCAACGCCTTCTACTGTTATTTCTTCTTTTTTGGTTTTCAGGAGTTTGCCTTTGTAAAGCACATGGCCATTTGCATCTGTTCTCATCTCTGCTTCCCTGAATTCATTATAGCCAAGATATTTTTTTGGCTCTTTTTTAATTCCCTCAATGAAGACATCATCTCCAGGATTACTGTTTTTTGCTGAGAGAAGCTTTACATTTTCCTTACCGTATTTTTCTTTCATAGCTGCCAATAACATGCCATTGCTTTCCTTGCCCCTTAACACAACTGGCTTTAGGTTTTTAACAACAATTAGATTTCTGCCCTCAAGCTCCTCTTTTGAGTAATATTTTTTTATTCCAGCAACTATCTGCCTTTCCTCTTTTCCTAAATCAATTTTAATTACAACTAATTTATCCGCATCAGGATGGTCTTCAACACTTATTATCTTTGCAACCTTTAAGTCAAGCTTTGAAAATGCATCTTTAATATTTTCTTCTTCTTTTTCTTCCACTTTTTTTCCTCCAAACAATTTTTTGAATTTTTCAACATCTTTATCTTCAAGCTTAGAAAATAATGGCTCAGCTTTGTTTATTTTATGCCCTTTTTTAAGAGAAAGATTTCCAAGCTCTTTCCAGCTAAGCTCTTTAATGTTTAGCTGCTTGCAGATTTTTGATGATGTTTCAGGCATATATGGTTTTATTAATATTGACAAATCTTTTGTCATGTTTGCACATATAGCCAAACATGTTTCTGCTTTTTGCTTGTTTTCCTTTATTGCTTTCCATGGCTCTGCTTCCTGAAAATACTGGTTTCCTAATTTTGAGATATGCATTATATTCTTTAGCGCATCTTTTAATTGTATATCATCCAAAAGCTCTGTTGTTTTTTTAATTTCATTGTTTATTTCTTTAAGCAGTTTTTCATCTCTTTTGTCAGGCTTTGCTTCTGGGATATCTGAATTGCAAAACCTGTTAATAAATGAAATTGTTCTATTAATAAAATTACCAATGTTAGCAACAACCTCATTATTTATCTTGCTTTGGAAGTCATCCCATGAAAAGTCTGTATCAGATTTCTCTGGACGATTGACCATAACATAATATCTCCATATGTCCGCTGGGATTCCTGTCTTAATTGCATCATCTCCAAAAACACCAAGGTTTCTGCTTTTTGAGAATTGGCCGCCCTCATAATTAATATATTCATTTGATGAAATCCTGTCCAATAAAATATAGCCATCTTTTGTTCCAATTAGTGATGCAGGAAACATAACAGTATGAAAGGGTATGTTATCCTTTCCCATGAACTGCACTAATTTAACATCTTTTCCAAACCACCACTTTTTCCAGTCTTTTCTGCATTCTCTCGTTATTCCAATATATCCAATAGGGGCGTCAAACCATGAGTAGAATACTTTCTTTTCAAAACCAGGGTAAGGCACTGGAATTC
>CAZXME010000009.1:0-14923 GCA_964641515.1 uncultured Methanosarcinales archaeon
AGATAGGCCATTTGGACTATTTGGCCATTGGAAATTATTTAATGAAAAATGAAAAGATTTAAACTTAATAAATATTCTATGATACTAATATTGCTTATAATATTTCATGTTGCTCTTAATTATACAATTTTATCAATTGATAATACATACATGATTTATGATGAGTCAAATGCTCATATATTCAGCTTGAGAATTTTTAATCTAGTTAAATCAAACCCGATTAACCTTTTTTATTATTTTATGAATGATCAAAGTACTTATCCTCCATTGATGCACCTTGTCTCAATACCTTATTATACCCTGTTTGGCACATCACAGGATATTGCAGCTTTTAGTAATATCACTTTTTTTATGATACTAATCCTTGCTACATATGGTATTGGAAAAAATCTTTTTAATGATAAAGTTGGGATTTTGTCTGCTTTTATAGTCTCTTTCTTCCCTGCAATATTTGCTTTTTCAAGGGTTTACATGGTAGATTTCCCATTAGCAAGCATGGTGGCTCTTAGCTGGTATTTGTTGTTAAAAACAGAAAGTTTTACTGACACAAAATACTCAATTTTATTTGGTCTTTCAGCTGGTTTAGGTATGTTAACAAAATTTACTTATTTTATTTACATTTTGCCATATTTTATTTTTTTATTGCCATGGATTTCTAATTTTTTCAAACAACCCCCTAACCACTTAAATTTAAAACAGAAAAAAATAGGATTATTTAATCTAACTTTAGCATTAACTGTTTGTTTAGGTATATCATCCTTTTGGTATTTTTTTAACTTGAAAAGAATATTATTTCAGAACATAGCCTTTAACAAAGCATACCTCTTACAAATGTCTTTAAGTTATAATATGCAGTTTGTCATAAAAAGATTTGGTCTTATTTTATTTATGCTATTAAAACAGATTGGTGTTTTCTTTTTTATAATCTTTTTATTATCATTGATTTACGCAATTTTTAATTTTAAGAAAATGAAAATATCATACATTTTATTATGGTTTCTTATTCCAATAATATTTCTTTCAATAAATACTTTTTGGTTATCCATAAGGTACATACTACCAATTTTGCCTGCAGTAGCAATTTTAATTTCTTTATTCTTATTTAGAGCTTTTCAATATGTTAAAAAAATAAAACATTATTGGAAAATTTTTTTATGTCTTTTAGTCCTAATATGTTTGATGAGTTATTTTAAAACATGTTTTCCACCACTTTATCTTGGTGATGCAAATGAAGGTTTTGATTTTAGTAATAGATTTGTAGATGAGGGTATATTAAAACCAGCAATTGTTACACAAACACCCAACCAAATTATAGCCTTATTAAATCTTTCAGAGCTAGGTAAAACAGTGGGTATTAAAGAAAATATATTGGTAATACCTGATAATCCTTTATTAACTGAAACATGCAATCAAATAAATAAGAATTGTAATCAATTCTTTTATGAGCCACTTAAAAACATAAGATGTGCTTGTAAATCCCTTACTTTATGTATTGTTCCCGGATTTAATTGTTGTAATGAAATTAACTTTAATAATATATCTACGATGGAATTTTATTTTAAAAATGCTGATGTTATTATCACAAAAAATAATGGGATCTTTGGATTTGAGCATGTATCCTACAATAAGGACTTAATGGAACAATTTGTAAAACCCATGTTTGCTTTACATGAGAAATATTTGCCTCAATTTAAGCTAATATATCAAAGTGAACCAAACCCAAAAGATAATTACTCAAGCATTCTAATCTACAAAAGATTAAATAGCTCAGAGAAATCTTAGTTTAATTAACTCATTAATAGTTTTGAAAAATCTTTTAGGTGAGTTATATTTTGCTTTTTCATATTTTCTAGGATTATGTCTTACTTTAACTTCTCCTATTTTGTAGCTTTTCTTTGCTAATATTAAAGGGATAAACCTGTGCATTCCTTCTGGTAATTCAAGACTCTTTATTGATTTTTTTGTATATGCCCTTAATGTACAGTTTGAATCATGAATCTTTAATTTGAATAGAAACTTAAGTAAGAAGTTAAATACTTTCGAAGGAATCTTTTTTATAAATAAAGAATCATATCTTTTATATCTCCAGCCACATACAACATCATAACCTTGAGAAAGCTTTTTTAAAAATTTTTTTATGTCCTTAGGGTCATTCTGCAAGTCCCCGTCCATTGTGATAATTATTTTACCAGAAGCTTTTTTAAAACCAGAATTAAGTGCTGATGATAAGCCCTGATTTTTCGTTGAGTGGATTATAATAATGCCCTCATTTTCTCTTTTTATCTTATTGATATTAAAAAGAGTTTTATCAGTAGAGCCATCATCAACAAAAATTATTTGATAAGATTTTTTTATAGTTTCTAATTCTTTTTTTAACCTGTTAAATAATGGGAAAATGTTTTTTTCTTCATTATATACTGGAATTATTACACTTAAGTATGGACTCATAAAAGTTGTCAAATAGAAAGTATATTTAAAGGTTTGGTTGAGTCATTTTCAATATAGGTTTTATGCCACATAGCAAGTGTTATTAAGTTCCATATCTGCCTTGGGTAATATAATCTTAGTAACTGATTATGTTTTAGAATAGTTTTATGTGAACTGCTCTTCTGATAATCCAATAATTTTAGAATAAATTTTTTGTTGAAATTTTTCTTTAAGAAATCAGAATCTAAAAAAATGTTGCTAGTTATATAATCCAAATTGTTCTTAAACCAAAAATCAAGAGGTACAAAAAATCTCTGTTTTTTCCTTTTCAAGATATTTTTAGGAATCTTGTTTTCCATAGATTTCTTTAATATAAATTTTTCATTTAATCCTTTTAATTTTAATCTTGATGGTATTTTTGATGAGAATTCTACAATTCTATGATCCAAGAAAGGGACCCTTGCTTCAATAGAATGTGCCATTGACATCCTGTCTAATTTTATAAGCATGTTATTTGGGAGCCATGTTTTAATATCTGAAAGCAGCATCTTGTTAAGCAACTCATAAGAATTTTTAAAGTAACAACTCACTAATTTTAGGTCAGAATTTAGATTACCTGCTTTTTTTATTAAATGATTAGAATATAAAAGTTTTTTCTCTGATTTATCAAAGATAGATAATAGTTCAACATAACTCTTAGGAGTATTGCTAATAGTTGATAGATAGTTTGATAACTTAATAAAGAAAGATTCTTTTGGCAAAAGATTAACAAGTCCTTGAATTAAATTTTTTTGAACAATTTTTGGAACTATTTTACTATAATTTTTTGTAAGATTCATTATTTTGTATTGCTCATAGCCTGCAAAGACTTCATCTGCTCCTTCCCCAGTTAATATAACCTTTACTGAACTTTTTGCCTTTTCAGCCAAAACATAATTTAAAATGGCTGTTGGGTCAGCAACAGGCTCATCCATATGCCACACTACCTTTGGTAATAGCTTAATTATATCTGGCGTTACTGTTACCTCTTTATGATTTGTGTTAAAGAATTCCGAGGCACATTTTGCATATTTAAGCTCATTGTTAGGCCAATCACAAAAACTTAAATTGAAAGTTTTTACTTGCTTATCTGAGAATTCGTTAGCATATGACAAAATACTGGTTGAATCAATACCTCCAGATAAAAATACCCCTAATGGAACATCAGGGGTTAGTCGCTTTTTAACAGAATCTCCAACTAAATGTTTAAGATTATTGGTATAATAATCAATTTTTTCATTAGTTGGGCAAAAATCTAAATCCCAATACTTACTTATTTTAATCTGATTATTTTTATAAATTAATATATGCCCTGGCAGTAACCGATTAATGTCTTTTAGAATTGTTTTTTCTCCCGGAACATATCTAAATGTAAAAAAGTTGTTTAATGCTGTGTAGTTAATCTCTTTTTTAAACTCTTCATACTGTAGAATTGATTTTATTTCAGATGCAAAAATCAGTTTTTCATTATATAATATGTAATATAACGGCTTTATTCCAAGCCGGTCTCTTGCCAATAAGAGCTTTTTTTTATTTGAGTCCCACAATGCAAATGCAAACATTCCATTAAAATAAGAAACACATTTATTACCATATTCTTCGTATGCATGCACTATGACTTCTGTATCACTGTCAGAGTAAAACCTGTGCCCTCTTTTTTCTAAATCGCTTTTTAGTTCTTTAAAATTATAGATTTCACCATTAAATGTTATAAAAATTGACCCATCTTCATTGTGTATTGGCTGATGGCCTTTCTTTAAATCAATAATGCTTAAGCGCTGGTTAGCAATTCCAATGTTATTATCAATAAATAAACCACTATCATCAGGACCCCTATAATTCATGATGTGACTCATTCTTTTCAAGAGATTCTTATCATTTAAACCATAAAATCCACAAATACCACACATGGTTTTTGAATAATCTAAGTTATATAAATTATTGTTGTTTTTATCTTGAGAAAACCATACTAAATGCAGCTTTGAAATCCCTTCTGAGTTCATCAAATGATTTTGTTCTTGAAATCTTTTTCATTAGTTGAGATGGCCTGAAATAAAACTGCATATATGCCTTTTTAACTTCTTTTTCTATTTCTTCTTCTGATAAGTTGCATTTGTACCTTGGCAAGATTATCCTGTTTTTTTCATCTAATATGAATCTTTGCCAATAATCATAACCTAACTGAGGTTTTAGCAATTCATAAAGTTCTGTTCCGGGCAAGGTGCTAACTTTTGAGAACTGGGCATAATCCAGATTAAGTTCTTTTGCAAATTTAACTGTTCTTTTAATCGTCTTTTTTGTTTCTCCCGGGCTTCCAATCATAAAATACCCAAAGGTCATTATATTATTCTTTTTTGTTAATGCAATATTTTTTCTAATAACCTCAAGATTTATGCCTTTCTTTAATGTTTTTAATATAGATGGAACGCCAGACTCAATACCATAATATATTCTGTAACAACCAGCCTTTGACATTTCCTTGAGCATTTCATCATCAATTGTGTCTACCCTTGACCTACAAGACCAGGTTATATTTATGCCTCTTCTTCTAATTTCTTTGCATATATCAATGACATGTTTTTTATTAATAGTAAACTCAGGGTCAAAAAAATCTATTTCTCTCACATTATACTTATTATAGCATTCTTCAATCTCATCAACTACATTTTCTGCTGACCTCATTCTGTAATGGGTATTTCCTTGTTCACAGTATATACATTTAAAAGGACATCCCCTTGCGGTTATCATTGTAGCAAAATTCTTTTTCTTTGAGACAAATGAACAGTATTTGTCGTTTGGCAATTGGTCTCGGAGTGGGAATGGAATATTATCAAGATTTTTAACTAATTTTCTTGGCTTTGTTATAATCACTTTATTTCCATCTTGATAACAAATTCCTTTTACATTCTTTAATGGTTTATTAGTTTCCAAAGAATTTATCAGTTCTGGCAGTGTTTCTTCTGCTTCACCAATTATTCCATAATCTATTTCCTTGTGAGACATTGTTTCTTCTGGATAAAGAGCCATGTGGGCTCCACCCATTAGGGTTTTTGCTTTTATATTTTTTTTCAGATATCCTGCCCACTTCAAAACAGAATAGAACATATATGTTGTTATGGTGAATGCAATTATATCGGGTTTGAATTCTTTTACTCTTTCCAATATTTCTTCTTTGGAAAGTCTTAAAGCATTTGCATCAATAAGTCTCACTTTATGGCCAGAACTCTTTAGTATTGCAGCTACATAGGAAAGATTAAGAGGGGGGAAAACCCCATAGTTATCTGCAACTGCCTTTATGTTCGGCTGATTTTCAACTATTCCAAATGATGGGTAAACTAAGGCTATTTTCATCTTATAAAATAAAGTTAATTGTTACTATAAAAAAATATTGTTTAATATGATAAGTATACTTATTTTGTTATATTTATATGCTTTCTATTTATAAGCATTTTAACTAACTCTTCAGCATACCATTCATAAACATAAGACGGTGGATGAATTTCTTTATATTCTTCAGATTTATTTTGGGGACATAATGAAAAATATTCTATATTTTTATATTCTTTATATTCATCAGGATCACAATATATTTGTCCATTTGGGTCCAGTATGATTACTTTTATGTTTTTATTATTATTCAAAAAATTATCAAAATCTCTTTTACTTATCATACTTCCATAAGCATTATATTTGTTTATGATTTTGGCATAAGAATTCCCGAGTTTACCATTTTCATGCCAATTATTAATATCCTTGATTATTATATTATTAATTTCTGTTATAATAAGTCTGTAAAACCTTGAATGTAAAACTAAATAATAATGAATTTTTAGTAAAGTAGGATTATTAGAAAATAAGAATGGAATATTCTCTAAGTATAACTCTTTATTTTTTTTGAATAATTCTATGAATTCTTCATTATACACAAATGGTCTTCTTCCCATATTTCCAATCTGAAAAATTAGAAGATCAGGATTAAACTCTTTGATAATATAATCTGCATAAGCAACTTTTTGAGACATAACATAAGCAGATATTCCAGCATTCCAAACTTCAAATTTATCAGGAAATTGTTCATTTAATAGCTTCTGCATAATTGCTGGATAAGTATCCTGATTTCTTACCATTGCTCCATAAGTATTTGAACCACCCAAAATTATGATTCTAAAAACACCATCAGCTTTTGTTCTATTTCTTTCTCTGTCTCTAAACCCTAAACTATTAATACTCACTATTCTATTTGAGTATTTTGTTTCCTTTGGATTAACACCTTCAAAAATTGCTGATGAACTTGGGATAAGTTCATAAAGCCTATTTGAATCATTAGAAACTCTATGTACTTTTAAATCTGCAACCTGATAATATAATGCATGCCCTAGAAGTTTAGTGTCTATGTTTGTAAATAATAAAAAAATTTCAAAGAGAATTATTGTCATAACTACTGTAATAAACAATAACAGAAATTTTTTTATATGTTTCATCTCATAATATAAAATTAATAATTAATATAAAAATCTACTTATTTTTTAATTTATAAAAAAGAGAAATAAACCTACAAAGTTTCAAAGATCCTGCAATTGATAAATTTTATCTACAGTAAATAAAATAATAATACATTAAAATTGCCCCATAAAAACATTTATAAACATTCATTTTTTTTAAACTATTATGATTTTTGAACAAAGCAAATCAACTGAAAAATTTGGAGAAAAAATAGGTTATGTATTTTCCTACTTTTTATTTACAACAGTATTGTTTTTTATATTAATCTTATTGAATAAGATTCCTAACTCTTGGTCATATTTTCACATAATGATGATCACGTTTTTAATTGCTTTGCTTGGGGTTGTTATTAAGAGGTTTTTGGAATGAAAAAATTAAAACAGTTTTTCAATGGATTTCAGAAGGGAGTTAAGAGTTTTGGTGATAACATAAGCACAATTATTAACTTTATTTTGCTATCTATAGTTTACTTAATAGGTGTTGGTCTGACTTCAATAACTGCTAAAATCTTTGGCAAGCATTTCTTGGATATGAAAAAGAAAAAAAATTCATACTGGATTGATTTAAACCTAAAAAAGAAACCAATTAAAAAATATTACAGACAATTTTAAGGGTAAAAATGTATATATTGGGAATAAGCTGTTATTATCATGATGCATCTGCTGCATTATTAAAGGATGGAGTTGTTGTAGCTGCTGCTGCTGAGGAGAGATTTACAAGGAAAAAGCATGATGTCTCTTTTCCTATTAATACACTTAACTATTGTCTTAAAAGTCAAAATATTAGCATAAAAGATATTGATTATATTGGTTTTTATGAGAAACCTTTTCTCAAATTTGAAAGAGTTTTGTCACAGCATTTAGAGATGTTTCCCTTAAGTTTCAAAACATTCATCAGTTCAATGCCATCATGGATAAATGAAAAAATAAGAATAACAAATACAATAAAGAAAAAATTAAAGTATAAAAAAGATATATTTTTCATAGAACACCATATGGCTCATGCAGCAGGTTCTTTCTTGGTTAGCCCCTTCAAGAAAGCAGCAATATTAGCAATAGATGGTGTTGGAGAATGGACAACAACTGCATATGGAATAGGTGAAGATAATAAAATAAATTTGATGAAAGAGATAAGATTTCCAAGTTCGCTTGGCTTGCTTTACTCAACAATAACTGCTTACCTTGGTTTTGAGGTTAATAATTCTGAATACAAGATTATGGGCCTTAGTGCTTATGGATTGATGAACAAGGAGAAAAATCCATATCATAAAAAACTAAAAGAAGTAATTGATATTAAGGATGATGGAAGCTATAAGCTTAACATGAGTTATTTTGTCTATCACTTTGCTGATAGGATGCCTTCTAAAAAGTTATGTAAGCTTTTGGACGGTCCAGTAAGAAAGCCCGAATCAAAGTTGACCCAAAGGCATAAGGACATAGCAGCAGCGTTGCAGATGATTTATGAGGAAGTATTATTTAAAATATTAAGTTATGTCTATAATGAAACTAAATGTGAGAATATTATTTTAGCAGGCGGTTGTGGATTGAATAGTGTAGCCAATGGAAAAATATTAAAAAACACGCCTTTTAAACATTTTTGGGCTCAGCCAGATCCTGGAGATGGTGGAACAAGCATAGGGGTAACTTCTTATATTTATAATACAATTTTGAATAAAAAAAGAAATTTTATCTTAAAAGATGCTTTCTTAGGTCCAGAATTCCCAATTGAATCAATAAAGAAGTTTCTCGACAAAAACAATATTCAATATTCAAAGTTTAAAGATGAAAAAGAACTAATAAAGAAAACAGCAAAATTAATTTATGATAATAAAGTGGTTGGATGGTTTCATGGTAAAATGGAATTTGGTCCAAGGGCTTTAGGTAACAGGAGCATATTATCAAACCCATGCAATCCAAAAGCAAGGGAATTATTAAATAGCAAGGTAAAACATAGGGAGAAATTTAGACCTTTTGCTCCTGTGGTTTGTAAGGATGATGCCTTGAAATACTTTGATTGTGATAAGCCTGTTCCTGAACCAACAGATTTTATGCTGATGGTTTACCCAATAAGAAAGGAATGGCGCAAAAAAATACCATCTGTAACCCATGTTGACGGCTCAGGAAGACTCCAGACAATAAAAAGAGAGCAAAATCCTCTTTATTATGGCCTTATAAAGGAATTTAGCAAGCTTTCAGGTATCCCTATTTTAATTAATACATCATTCAACATAATGGGAGAGCCGATTGTATGCACACCTTATGATGCCTATAAATGCATGATGGGAACAGGTATGGATTATCTTATTATGGATAGATTTTTAATAAAACGAAGAGATAACTATCAGGACATGTGGAACAGTGAGAAATATGCGAAAGATTAATAAAAAACAAGTGAAAACAACAACAAAGCAAAAAATAGGGCTAGTTCTGTTTGGGATTTTGCTGACTTTGATTATCCTTGAATTAGGGTTACGTGTTGGAGGATTTGTTGTCTCATCATATCAAAGGTCTATGAATAAAGAAGGTTTTGATGCAGATTACATGATTTTGTGTTTAGGCGAGTCAACAACTGGGATGGGTAATGAGTATTCATGGCCTGCACAACTTGAAATTATATTAAATAATAAAAGTTCAGAAATTAAGTTTAAGGTATTTAATGAGGGAATTGGTGGAACAAATACTGCATTTATATTATCTCAGTTGAAAGGAAATTTGGATAAGTACAAACCTGATATAGTAATTACTATGATGGGAATTAATGATGAAGGATTAATCAAATATAAGAAAAATTTAATAGTAAATGTTATTCTTATTCTTAAAGATTTAAGGGTATATAAGTTAAGTAGAATATTGTCTGAAGCTTGGAAAAACAAAATACAAAATGTAAATAACAATAAAGTAACTAAAGAATTAGACTATAACAAATATTTTGAAGAAGGAGAGAAATACTTAGGTGAAGGAGATATTAAAAAAGCAGAAAAAATGTTTTTAATGTCTCTTAAAATAAACCCTAATAATTGGGAAACATATAGGTATTTAGGATTTATATATGTAAGAACAAATGACATTAAAAAAGCGGAAAATATGTTTATAAAGTCTCTCGAGATAAATGAAAGGAATGACGCAGTTTATGGTTGGTTAGGATTGATTTATTTAAATCAAAATAAACTTAAGGATGCTGAAAAACTACTGGAAAGAGCTATTGAAATAAACCTAGAAAATGAAGGAGCATATAATCAATTGTGTAGTGTTTACAAGCAAATGAATGTTTCTAATAAAGAAATTGAGAAATTTTTATATGATAAAAAAGGAATTTTATTTGAAGTACAAGATGTTTATGATTTAAATATAATTAAATATCACTATCAACAATTGTATAAGGAACTAAATAAAAGGAAAATAAAATACATAGCAATGCAATATCCAACACTAGATATTAATGAATTAAAAAATATGTTTGAAGGAGATGAAGATATAATCTTTGTAAGCAATGAGGAGAACTTTAAAAAAGCTTTGGAAACAAGTAAATATGAAGATTATTTCATTGATAGATTTGCTGAAAATTTCGGGCATTGTACTCCAAAAGGCAATAAATTAATAGCAGAGAGTGTGGCTAAGATTATATTGAAAGAATTAAATATTAAAGAAGGTGATTAAGAATAGCAAAGAATAAATCTTTATTAAAGGAAACATGGGATTTTTTAATGGAAAGAAAAGCATGGTGGCTTGCACCTATAATTATAATGCTTATTTTAGTGGGCATATTAGTTATATTTGGGCAGAGTAGTGCTGTATCGCCTTTTGTTTATGCCCTTTTTTAAATTGCAAAAAGTCAGTGTGATATAATTATTTTTGTTATTTGATCTTATAAACGGATTAGATGTGGATTGTTATACCAAGGAAATTAAACTGAATGCCAAAAAATAGAAAGTTTTATTAAATGAAAAAATACAATTTTTATATGGATGAAATTGTTCACAAACCATCTGAATTTACAAGAAGTTTCTTCAGAATAATAGAATCAGATGAGAAAGATTTTTATAACAAGAGAAACAAAACTGGTTTTAGGGGAGTATTTCAAAGGTTTAAGTTTGAGATTGAGTATAAAACCAAATATAAAGAGATATACTACAGTAATAAAATCTTCCTTAAATCTATTAAAAAAACCACTAAAAAATTGAGAAGAAAAGATTTAATCCAAAAACATATCTTAAAACTTTTTGAATATTATAATATTGTTTTTCTTAATAATTTTCTTTTACAATATGGTTATTTAAGATTGAATAGAGTTTTCCCAGAAAACCAATTTATAACAAAAGAGGATAAAAAGATAAGATTGCTTAAGGATATCCAGATAAATACCTCTAAAGAAGCAATTAAAGTTTTTAAGCAAGAATTTGGGCATTATTCTTTGAATCCATTTGAATTTGCTTCAAAAAGATTCAGGAATTATGATGACAAAGAAATAGAGCAGCTAGCAAATATAATGAAAGATATTAATATTATTAGAAAAACAAGAAATATAAATGAGATTAATAAGAGGAATTTAACAAATGACAAGGATTTATTTAATGTATACAGGACACTTAAAGAAGAGCTTAAGTATACTGTAGTTTATATGATTTCAATCATCTCAGAATGTATAAAAGAGGATTACAAAGAAGATAAAAAACCTTTTTACAGGTCTATAAATGAGTTTTACAATGAAACTTAAGTATAAAATATTAAATGGCCTTTCTTTTCCAGAAGGAGAATTTTCATTTGAATGCCTAACAAAAGTAGATTTAAAATTCTCAAAAGAAATACTTATTGTAAATGATCTAAACCCTGAATTTAGCTTATATCTTGGAAAAACAACTGCAATAATAACAAAAAATGGTTCCCCCCTTTCACATCTTGCACTTGTTGCACATGAATACAAAACCCCAGTAATAATCTGCTATGATATTGATATAAAAGAAGCTACTAAATATAAAAAGGTATTAATTAAGAGAGATTATATTGAACTGAAATAGTTAATAAATATGAAGTTAAATGCTTGTCACATAATAAATATTGGGCTCTGTTATGTTAAAGCTTCTAAGTTTTGAATAAGTATATGCACATGAAATTTTTGAGCTGCATAAAAATATCTTATCATGGTAATCATAGAAACTAAAAATATTTTTGCCTATTTGGAAAACACTTACCTTTATTCCATAAGGTTGAAGAATCTTTATTAAATCATCATTATCAAACAATGGAAATACCAAGTAATTTTTAGTTTTGTCAAGTTTTGAATAATATGCATGGTTAAATATTACTTTTGGGTACACTTCTTTCAGATTATGACTTAGTGCAAGATTATAAATAAAAGAACTTTCCTTTGCATCTTTAATTGCTACATATTTGATATTTTTATATTTATTTAGATAAAAAAGAGTTGCTGCTAAGCGTGATGTTATTCCACTACTACAATAAAATAATATTTTATCTTCATAACTAACATTAGATTTGGTCTGCAGATATTTAGCCAGATTTCTTTCTTTAAATAAGTCTATTATTTCAAAAAGATGTAATGGATGCGCAGGATCAATAAAAGATTTTATAGGCTTAATAAAAAATCCTAAGTTAATATCCTCACCAAGAGGTACTAAATACTTAAACTCAGAGATTGATTCTTCTGTAATTGTATTAACATCCAAATATATTTGTTTGTCTATGTATTTATAATATTTATCCCATGAAAGATCTTCTGTCTCTGGCAATCTTGGACGTTGTTTTAACAATTTAGATATTTCTTCTGTCTTAAAGTAATCTGTGTCAAACCTGTTTATTGATTTTGTATGGTAAAAATTAAGCATAAGTATTGTGAATATAACCACAAGAAGAATCAAAGAAACTGTAAATATGATTTTTTTGTTTAACTTAAGTAGAAATGCAAGAATTATCCCAAAAATAAGAGTAACATAAGGCCATATAAAACCTTTTGATGAGTTAATTAATATTTGGAGTGTTGATGGAGAGAGAAATGCATAAGCTTGCTTAGAGAAAGTAATAACGAATATTCCAAAAATAATAAGATATCCTGCTTTTTTTACCATTTATTTTCTCATAATTTTTAATTTAAATTTCATCTTATAACTTAAAATTAATAGTTAATATAAAAATTTGTTTATTTTTAATTTATAAAAAAGTTTGGTGTAATTAAAAATTCTTAATTGCAACATCATAAGCCCTTAAAAGGTTATTTGCAGTTACCTCCCATCTATACTCTTCCTCCGCCCTTTTTCTTGCCTTTTTTTCGCAATCCTTTCTTAGCTTTTCATCTTCAAGGAACTTAAGTATTCCTTTTGCAAGAGAATAAACATTACCAGGCTCTGTTAATATACCTGAACCTGCAAGCATTGTTGGAACCTCTCCCACATCACTTGCAACTATTGCCTTGCCTGCTGCCATATACTCAACTATTTTCAAAGGGCTTTTTGACCTTGTTAAGTCGTTATCTTCAAAGCATGCAACAGCAATATCTGCTGCAGCTAAATACTTTGGAACAAGACTGTATTCAACTGCCCCAGTAAATATTACATTTTTATCTACTCCTAACTCTTTTGCAAGACCTTTTAATCTGTTTAAGTCAGCTCCACTTCCAACAATCATAAAAACTGTATTTAGCTTTTTAATAGAGATAATCTTTACTGCTCTTAATAAAAGCTCTGCATATTGCCCCCCATGCAGCTGACCAAGATAAAGTACTATTGGAGAATTTATACCATACTTCTTTTTTATGTCTCTGTCATTAATCCTTGGATTAAATTTTTCAAGATCTGCACAGACATGGGCATAAACTATTCTATTTTCTTTTGCTCCTTTTTTCAAAGCCAATCTTTTTATATTTTCACTTGATACAGATAAGGTATCAACTAATCTTGGCATAAGTGTTTCCATAATATTGAGGTAAATTCCAACAATCCATGATGGTGGGCTGAATTGGTATATCTTCAATTCCCAATCATCCCAGTCATAATGGACTGGCTTGTTTCTCAAATATGCTGCAAATAATGCTGGTAAGGAACCAATTGCAAAACATTTTTGGAAATGTATTATATCTGCATCTTTAGCTAATTTCCACATTCTTACTATGTTCTTAAGAAAAGACCATTTCCCTCTGTTGAATGGGATTGTTTCAAATTCCTTGAATTCCTTGCATCTTAACTTACCTCTTTCATTATCAGGCAATGGAAAATAAACAAGCTTTACTTCATGTCCTTTCTTTACAAATTCCTCTGCTATTGCAGTAATCCTCACAGTCCATGGCTCTAAGCTAGAATAAATATCATGAGGATGTATCATTAATATGTTCATTTTTAAATCACTTTTTACTATTTCATGACCCTGGAAATATATGAAATTTATGTATTTTTTCCCAGATTAGCAAGTATAAATTAACTGTTAAAGTAAGAAAGAAAAGAAAAATCAGAATAAAAAATTTAAAAAGTCTTTTCCCCATATTTAATTACCCAATTATTTAAACAAGTCTTTGTTTTCCTTTGCCCAATCCATAAGTATTTGGATTCCATCCCTTACGCTTATTTCTGATTTCCATCCAAGCTTTTCATTTACTTTTGAAGTGTCTGTAATGTAAACCTTTTGGTCAGATGGCCTCCAATCCTTGAATGTCATACCCATATCATTTCCTGTCTTTTCCTTTAGAATATCCAAAAATTCAAGCAAGGAAATTGTATTTTCTTTTCCGCCACCAATATTGAAAACCTCATGCTTTAGTTTGCTTTTAATGAATAAGTCATAAGCTCTTACAACATCATCTGCAAATAGCATATCTCGAACTTGTTTACCATTGCCAAATATGTTTATTGGTTTGTTTAGCAAAGAAGCAATTACAAACCATGCAACCCATCCCTGGTCTTCAAAGCCAAACTGTCTTCTTCCATAGATGCATGACATCCTAAAGCAGC
>CAZXME010000010.1:0-14031 GCA_964641515.1 uncultured Methanosarcinales archaeon
TTATTAATGCTTTGTTTAGGTTTATTGTATTCCAAAGTATTGCTTTCAAAAACAAGTAAGGTAGGATAATTGCTGGTTTATTTGTTATTTTCTTATGTTTTTTTGTTAATAGCCTGATTTTACATAAAAAACTTTTGTTTCTTTTGTAGGAAGACCAGTCAAACCAATTAAAGTTAAAGATTCCACATACAAAATTTTTTAATAGTGCCTGGGCTTTAAATGGATGCTCAAATCTTATTCCCTTTGTCAAGCCTCTAAATTTTATAATCCCATATATTATATTCTTATTTTCCAAATAGTATCTATTCTCACTATTTTTAGAGGTGTTTATATGCACAGCAAAAGATTTCTTTGAATAGTCTGCTTTTAAGCCAAATAACTTGCACCTCAAGAAAAAATCAGAGTCTTCGTTAAAGGTCCTGTATGTCTCATCAAACATCTCATCAAGCTTTTTAATTGATTTCCTTTTAATCATAAAACAGGCGCTTATCATAGGATATTTCTTCTCTTCTTGAGTAAGAGGATACATTACTGATTTGTTCTCATAAATTATAGTTGGAAAGCTAAGGTCTGCATTTTTAATAGAAGCAAGCATTTTATTCAGGCAATTCTTTTTAAGATATACATCACTATCAACAAAAGCAATGTAATCACCTGAGCTTTTTAATACTCCAAGATTCCTGCAGTAAGCTGCGCCCCTATTTTTTTTGTTACAGATGACCTTGACTTTTGGAAAATTCCTTTTTATTGTACTAATGCTTTTATCCTTAGAACAATCATCAACAACTATTATCTCTACATTCTTTTTTTGAAAATATATGCTTTCAATGCATTTTTTAATAGTATTTTCATTATTATAATTAGGTATAATCACACTTATTTTCATCATGAAATATTAATACATTAAAGATTTCTTTTTTTCTATAAAAAGTATTATCAGTAGGATCAAGGATATTATGATAATATAAATCCAAAGGTTTTTAGATATAAAAATTTTATTGAATGCAAGCAAAAGCCCTAGGAATATATTAATAGCCAAGCTTAGGCCAATGCTTAATGCTATTTTCTCAAAATTTGTTATGCCTTTTTTAAATAAAACAATGGTTAAGAGATATCCAGGTATAAAAAAGAAAAATGCAGCTCCTAATATAAATTGAAATATTTGTAATATCATTTAACCCTCTAAATCCAATTAAAATAAGTTATAGTTTAAATAGTTTATTGAGTTTTCAATATATTCAAAAGCCTAATTACCCTTACATTGCTTATAAATATTCTCTAATTTAGTAATAGTATCTTTTATATCATAGTGTTTTGCACTTTTTCTTGATTTTATTCCCATATTCTTCCTTAATTTATTGTTTTTTAATAACATTGTTATTTTTTCTGCAATATTCTGTTCTAACAGGTTACATACAAAACCATTATCATAATCTTTTATTAAATCAGCAGAGGCATTTCTATTATGCTTAACAGTGATTACTGGAAGCCCGCATGCATTTGCCTCAATAACTATTATGCCAAAACCTTCAAGAACAGATGGCAAAACAAACAACTTGGAGGATTTCATAAAAGCATAAACCTTTTCTCTAAGCATAAAATCCATGAACTTTATATTTTTTTCAAGGCCTAATCTTTTTATTAAAACTCTTAATTTTGTTTTTTCAGGGCCATTCCCTATAATAACTGCCTTTACGTCTGGAAATTCTTTTCTAGTTAGATAGACTGACTTGATTAAAACATCAATATTTTTATGTTTCATAAGCCGGCCAGCATAGATTATATCAAATTCTTCCTTTGATTTATTAATTTTCTGGATTTCTTTAATATCAACCCAATTATTTACAACAGAAATATTTTTTTTGTTCGCACCAAGCTTAACTAAATTATTTTTTGTCTTATTGGAAACTGAAACAACATTTTTTGTCAGTTTTGAAACAATTTTTTCAATAATTACCCCAAATATTCCTTTCCAGCCAAGATATTCATACCAATAATCCATCCAAACCTCATGCCAAGTTATTACTAAAGGGGTATTCCTCAGAATGCTGTAAAGCTTGCAGCTAAATGCTGGAAAATATGGAAATGCACTGCAGTCAATTATGTCAAATTTTTCTTTGATTAAAGATTTAAAAATGTAATAGGAAAATTTTATTGGCTCAAAAATTGAACGATTTCCCTTAAAGTTATATTTTTGGGTATAACGGCAGACTCCATGTATAAAAATTTCATCTTTTTTTATTATATCTGGGCCTTTCCATAACTTAACACCATATAAATGAACTTCATGACCTTGCTCAATTAATCTTTTTGCAAGGCTATAATTGCGTACTTCAGCCCCGCCAATTGTGTAAGGATATATCATATCATAGATTAGTGCTATTTTCATCTCACTTAATAAATTGAGAAATTATAAAAATCTTTCTTAAAGCTTGTTTTTCTTAAAAATCAATAAGAATATGTAGAATAAATAATAAACCTCAAATGCCGCCATCCATCACTAAAACTTTTTAGCTTAGACTTGCCTTTTCTTATGCTGTATGAAATTGGAACCTCACATATTTTAAGTCTATTTTTTGATGCACTAATAACCATCTCAGAAGCAAATTCCATACCTGTTGTTTTAAGATTCATCCTTTCAAATGCTTCTTTTGTGAATGCTCTAAAACCACAGTGCACATCAGATAATCTTGTCTTAAAAAATAGATTTACCAAGCCTGATAGGAAAGGGTTTCCTATATGCCTATGAGCCCAAGGCATTGCATCTTTTTTTATCATCCCTTTAAACCTATTGCCAATAACAAAATCATAACCTTTTTTAAGAGGTTTTAGAAATAAAGGTATTTCCAGAAAGTTGTAGGTAGCATCAGAATCAGCCATAATAATGAATTTCCCCCTTGCTTCATTAATTCCTTTAATATATGCAGCACCATAACCTTTTAATGGCTGATAAACAATCTTTACATTCAGTGATTTAGCAATCTTAACAGAATTATCTGTTGAGCCATTATCAGAAACAATTATTTCTCCATTTATATCTTCTTTTTTAAACACATTTTTAATGTTTTTAATGCATTCTCTTATAGTAGTCTCTTCATTTAAGCATGGCAGAACAACTGAAACATCTGGCTTATTTTCCATTTTTAATCTGAATTTTTTTTGCTATTTAAATATTTGCATAAACCTTGGTTAATAGGAAATTTTATATATAAAGGATATTTTATTAAAGCAATGGTAACTGAAGAAGAGTTAGCAAATATGTCTCCTGAGCAGGTGCAGGAATTACAGAAGCAGAACTGCATATTCTGCCATATTATTTCAGGAAAGGTAGCTTCAAAAAAGATCTATGAAGACGACAAAGTTTTAGCAATACTTGATATAAATCCTGCTAATCCTGGACACATACTTCTATTAATAAAAGAGCATTATCAGATAATGCCTCAAATTCCTGATGATGACATTAGCTATATGTTTATGGTGGCAAAGGCAATTTCACATGCATGCCTAAAGGTATTAAAAGCACAGGGCACAAACATATTCATTGCAAACGGTGCACTTGCAGGCCAGAAAGCATCACACTTCATGCTGCATATAATACCCAGAATAAATACTGATGGCATAAAAATTTTTGACCTTCCTGAAAAAAGTATTCAGGAAAATATATTGGAACAAATTAGAGCAGGATTAAGTAATAAAATCAACGAGCTTTTTGGTATTAAAAAAGAAGAACCAATTGTTTTGGATAAAAAACCTGAAGGAATTGGAAGTAAAACTGAAAAAGAAAAGCATGAAGAGAAAAAAGAGGAATTAACAAAGAAGGAAAAAGATAACAAAGGAAAAAAACCAGAAATTGACCTTGATAAAATATCAAATTTCATGATAAAAAATGAACCAGAAAAATAATTGCGAGTTTTGCCAGATTGTAGGAAAGAAAGTAAATGCAAAAAGGATTTTTGAGGATGAAAAAGCCCTAGCTATTCTAAGCCCACATCCCTGCTGTGCAGGCCACATTCTTCTAATGCCAAAAGAGCACTTCTCAATAATAGAACAGGTTCCAGATTATTTAATAGCACATTTATCAAAGATTATTAACAAGATATCAATTGCTGTTTTTGAGATTTTGCAAGCTAAAGGAACAAATATATTAATACAAAATGGTGTTGCAGCTGGCCAGAAAACAAATCATTTTATGATTCATATAATACCAAGAAAAGAAAATGATGGTCTTGATTTTCAGTGGCAGCCTAAACAGCTAAATGAAGAGCAGATGTCAACTATTGAACTAAATCTTAAAGAAGCTACAAAGGGAATTGGTGAATTTGAAAAAGAGGAGAAAAGGCCAGTTAAGCTTGACAGGGAAATAGAAAAGATTGATAAAGAAGAAAATTATCTTATTAAACAGTTAGAAAGGATACCATAATAAAAAAGAGGTTATTAAATGAGAAAGTTAGCTATAGTATTAATTATTTGCTTTGTTCTTATTCCATCTGTAAGTGCTATAACTCCCTTTATTGCGAAATGTGATGATTCTGGTGCTGTAACAATACGCTCTGACCAAAAGATTGATGGTAAAGTATATGGCACAAAAGACCGTCAAACCTGGTTTGAGGTTCCTGGAAAATGGAATGATGACTTGACTATCTTTAAGTCAGAGGATATGATTCTTAATGATAACTTTAACTATAGGCTTAAGATAGATTCTCCAGGGGTTTATATTGTAGATACTTATTGCCCTGGTTATAAATTTAGTTGTAAAGAATTGAATATATCAATAAACAGCTGTTACAAAAGAGCAGGGGTTTTTTCTGCTGATTTTAACTCAGTTAATCATAATGGGATTTATGATTTAAAATATACTTTTGAAACTAATAAAGGTAAGTTAGTTGTTCATGGCCCACTAATGTATAACAAGGAAACTGAAGATATGACAATAGGATATCTAGGAGATAATCAGTATTTGCTCAATTTCAAGACAGATTTTGAAATAATAAAATTTTCAGTTACACATGATAAATGCGATAGTAAAAATGACAATTATTATAGGTATGCTGAGATGTACTGCAATAAAACTTCTTGCATCGCAAATAGGAATTGTAAGCTTAATGAATATTGTGATAGTGACTTTCTTTGCAAACCTCTAGAGTGTAATATTTGTGAAAAAATCTCAGAACATGAATGTATTTCGAAATGTGATGATAACAAGCCATGCACTGAAGATGAATGTTTTGAGGGTGAATGTGAATTTACAGCAGTAGATGGATGCGAACTTAATGATTCCTGTATTCCTCAAGAGTATGTAAAGACTATTGAGAATATTTCATGTTTTTGCAGCAGGTCTAATGAGTGGGTTTCACAGAAAAAAGATAATGAAAGCTGCGGTTATGATTACGAATGTTTAAATGATTGTGTTGATAATGTGTGTTTTAAACAGGAAAAAGAGACCAAAGGCATCATCCAAAAAATAATAGATTTTTTTACAAACTTGTTTGGTTTTTAAAAAAGAAAATTATTTAAATAAAATAACATAAAAACATAAAAGGTGAAAAATATGGATAAAAAAATAATTGTTTTGTTCCTTATTTTAGGGATAATCTTAAGTGGATGTCAAATTGCTGAAAAACAGACAGAAGAACCTGTTGGAACAGGAGAGGAAGAACTAAATGAGACTGAAGGAGAAACAGGGGAGATAAATGCCACAGAGCCAGAAGAAGGATTAAATGAGACAATAGAGACTGAAGGAGAAACAGGGGAGATAAATGCCACAGAGCCAGAAGAAAATATATTAACAATTGAGATTGACCACCTTACACTCAGCCAAAAAGATGTTGTTATTGAGAAAGGCACAACAATTGTGTGGGAAAATAAGGAAAGCAATAAGCATAAGCTTACTATTTATGGATTGGTCCAAAGCCCAATACTATATCAAGGGGATTTATTCAACTACACTTTCAATGAGGTTGGTGAATACATATATATTTGCGCAATATTTAAGAAGCAGATAAGGGGAACAATAACTGTTGAATAAGGTTAAAGAAGCCTTCCCATAAAGATATTGTGCTTTGTTCTTGTTATTTTTATTTTTACAGTTCCTTTTTTAAAGCAGTTGGGGGCAGAAATAGTTCTGTTTGAGGCCACAGCAAGCATCTCATTTTTTAATCTTCCAAGACAGACTATATTTGCTTTAATTATCTGGCCTTTTTTAAAAGGCTTTGGAAGTTTTTTTGTTTTTTGAATATTGAAAGTTTTTGAGCTTAGGATAAGCTTCGTTTTGGTTTTTTTCTCAAGTTCTCTTATCCTTGAGTAAAACTTATCCCAAGGTAGTTGCTTGCAGGGGTTTCTTCCAAACCTATAATTAAGAAAGTTTTGTATTCCAATGAAATAACCTTTTCTATTACCTTTTAATTTCTTCGCAAATTCTATGAGTTTCTCCATCTCATTATCATTAAAACCAGGCACTAAAACCGGTGCAATTGCCAGTTCCATTTTTTTAGCAATATAAGAAGCAATCTCTTTAATCTTATCGAGATTATAGTTGCATCCTGCAAGCTTTCTTGCAAGATTTTTATCCATGGCATTTAAAGACAAGTTAATTCTTGTTAGGCCTGCTTCTGCTAACCTATCAACAAACTCTTCTGTAAGCAATGTCCCATTAGTATCCATGGATATTGTTTTAACTTTTTCAATAGATGAAAAGTCTTTAACTAACTCTACAATCTCTGCATAAAGCAATGGCTCGCCCTGTGATCCAAGATGTACTTCAACATCACATCCCTTAAAATCGATTATTTTCTTAAACTCCTCAATAAGATATTCTCTTTCAACAACAAAATCAACCTGGTTTTTGCTTGATATTCCTGCATCAACAGAACAAAATATACAGTTTAAGTTGCAACTTGTAATAGGCCTGATATCAATAATTGATGTGTTTCTGTCAACAATTCCAAAACTGTTTGAGCCAATTAATGGTATTCCTGAATTTTTATGGATATATATTGTTTTTTTGCCGGAAATAATGTTTTTAAGTTCTTTAAATCCCTCAGCCAGCAAGCTATTAAATTTTCTTTCGGCTCTTTTTTCAGGTGTTTTTTCAAAGATAATGGAGTTATCTTTTATCTTAAAATCTCCTATTTTAGCCAATAGTTTATTGTCTAAATAAAAGTAGAATATTTTAAGGAAATTAACCCTTGTTTTATTGCCTTCTTGCTTGAATGAGAGGGTCTTAAAGTTCAGTTCTGCCATTTTTAATAGTGTTTTTCCAAAACTTTAAATAGTTTTAGTTACTTATACAGCTTTGGGAAATATGGCAGAAAAAGAAATAAACATTACTTATGAAACTCTTTTTGACCTTTTAAGAAGAGAGAAAAACAGGGCAGAACTGCAAAAGTTAAGTGGCACTTTCTTTGAGGATGTAAGTAGCTATATCAAAGAAAAACATGCTATTTTGAAAGATCAGCAGATGAAAATAGGCATGTCTGCGTCTGCTGAAAAAGAAAAAACAGAAAAACAGATTGAAAACATAAACAATATGCTGAAAGGCCTTTTTGAAAGAAGGCAGCAGAAGATAGTTGAGATGGCCATAATTAAATCAAAAACATCGTCTGACATAACTGACTACTCTGGATTTCTTAAAGGAGAGAGAGAAATGTTTGATGAATTAGTTGAACTATTGTACAGGTTCAAGAAAAAGGTTTTACTAAGATTAGTAACTGAACTAGAATTCATTGAACCAAAACAGAGAGAGACAGAACTAACTGAACCAAAAAAGCTGGAAACTGCAGAAGAAACAAAACCTGAAATCAAAGAAGAAACAGAAGAACAGGAAAAGACAAAATTAGTTAGATTTATTCATTCTGTTCCAAGGTTTGTTGGCCGTCATTTGGAGGTTTATGGCCCATTTGAAGATGATGATACAGCTAACCTGCCTGAAGAAATAGCTGATATTCTTATAAAGAAAGGTAGGGCTGAGGAAATAAAAAAATAAAGATTTAAATATAACCTGCTTTCCCCTAATTATTAAATAGGTATTTTAATATGAAAATCCCAAAAACACTCAAAAGATACTGCCCATATTGCAGAAAACACACTGAGCATAAGGTTGCCCAGACAAAAAGAAAAAACCCAAGCTCTCTTAAGAAGGGCTCTAAATATAGGGCTAAAAAAAGAGGTCTTGCCCGTGGAGCAGGAAACCTTGGAAGGTATTCAAAGCCAGCTATTTCTAAGTTTAAGATGACTGGCAAGAAAACAACAAAGAAGACTGACTTAAGATACCAGTGTATGGAATGCAAAAAGATTCATACTCAAAAGCAAGGCATTAGGACAAAAAGGGTTGAGTTAGTATAAATTCTGAGTTTTTATGTGTTAGTCAAATCCTTCTAAGTTAAATAATTTAGTGTATATTATAACCAAGTATCTTAGCTAACATCTTTTTTATTTGTGTTATCCATATCTTTACATGAATAACTTTACTACGCAACCTTTTAACAAAAAAACAAAATTTATATACTCCTTGATATAAAGATTAAATAACTATTAAAAAGAGACATGCTTATGCAGATTAACAAAAACAGGAATCATACTAAATTAAATTTAATTTTTGTTATGATATTACTTATTTCATTTGCCTTCTTAACATCCTCATGTTCAAAAAATGAAGATACTACAGAAGATGTTGCTACTGGTGATGAAAACTCAGATATAAATCCTGAATTATTTAATGTAGTGAATTATGCTAGCTCATGCCAACAAGTTGCAGGATTGATTTTTAGTCCTGTTAGTTATCTCGCTGAACCTGATTATAGTAAGGGATATTCGGTATGCCAGGATGAATGCATTGATTTGGATACAAGTGAAGGCACATGGAAAGCATATGATATTTATGCTGGGGATGACTGGTGCTCTGATTTAAATATATATACTGAAAATCCCACATATACACACTGCTGTGCATATTGTCCACAAGAAACACATTATTGTCCAATTAGTAAATCATGCATATTTGATTTAAGTCC
This sequence comes from uncultured Methanosarcinales archaeon, assembly GCA_964641515.1. Classification (GTDB taxonomy): domain Archaea; phylum Nanobdellota; class Nanobdellia; order Woesearchaeales; family CG1-02-33-12; genus CG1-02-33-12. Next base: position 9,009 of record CAZXME010000010.1, read on the forward strand.
TGAACAAGGGCTTCAATCAAAACTGGAATGCCCTTACATAACCCTTTCATGGGATAAGGACGAAGAAGCAGTATCTTATGAAATTATTCCTTTTTATGATGAGAATAATGATGGAATAGAGGATGGCAAGTGCGAGGAAGATATATTCAACACAAAAGAAAGATATTTTTATTATAACCTAAAATCAAGTGATTGTGCAGCTTATTATACAGGAAACGTAAGATTCCAGATTATTCCCCAATATTCTGATGGCTTGTCAATAGATTCATATAATACAGAATGGATTGATGTGACTAAGTGTTATATTGGTGAATATAATTTGGATTATATTCTTTTGGATGTTCCCTACGTTAAGCAGTCAGGTGATTTATGGTGTCTTCCTGCCTCAACTGTAATGGTATTAGGATACTATGGTTTTGGTATAACACAAGGCGAAGTAGCCAACAATATAATAACACAAGGCGGAGGTTCTGAAATCCTTCTTGTATCTTGGATTAATGAAATAGGTTTTGATCCTTATGTATTTGATATGAACCTAGAAAATATTAAATATTCTCTTAGAAAAGGTTACCCTTTAATTGTTTTTCAGTCCTATAGTTTAACTGAGAATGCTCCTCATGGTCGCGTGGTTATTGGCTATGATGATAAGAAAAAGGTTTTAATTGTACATGATCCTTGGAGTTATGCTAAGAAGGATTATGAAATGTCTTACTCACTTTTTATAGATCTTTGTAATAAATTTAGTGATTCTGATAATGATCTGTGTCACAGTATTTTAATTGCTCCATTCTATAAAGGAAAAGGAGCTTTAAATGAATTAGATTTTGGCATTCCCTCAGAACTTAAACTCCCACTAATTGAAACATTCATACATTAAGACACCAAAAATAATTTAGTTTTACTTTTTAATGAACACAAAAGTTTATATAATCCAACACAATTTTTAAGTACAATGACAAAAAATTCCCAGGCTTCAATGGAATATCTGCTTGTAGCAGGACTAATAATTCTCGTAATTCTTCCTTCAGTATATATTTTTTATAGTTATTCACAAAGATCAAATGAAGAAATAGCCCAAGGTCAGGTTAACCAGTTTGGAACACAAATAATTGATGCTGCAGAGGAAATTTATTATCTTGGAGGTCCATCCAAAACAACTCTTGAGTTGAGAATGCCAGAAGGTGTTAAAGGAATGGAAATATGGCGCAATCAGGAATTAGTGTTTTTTTTAAATGATGGCTCAGAGATTGCATTTAAGTCAAGAGTTAACATAACTTCAGATATGATATGTATTGGACGTTGTTATTATAATTTCACGAAAAGATTTTATTCACCTGGGATAAAAAAGGTAATAGTTAAGGCAAATGGAGATAATGCATTAATAACCTTGGAGGATGAAGATGAATATACTAGTCCATCTACCTCCACAGAATGTACACCTGAGGTTTGTAATGGGAGGGATGATGATTGTGATACAGAAACAGATGAAGACTTTACTGATTTAGGAGATGTATGCTCTGTCGGTGTAGGAGAATGTGAAAATTCTGGAACTATGGTTTGTAAAGCAGATGAAACAGATACTGAATGTTCTGCAAGTGAAGGAGAACCAAGTGAAGAAGTTTGTGATGGAAAAGATAATGATTGTGATGGAGAAACAGATGAAGATGGAGTTTGTTTAGGTGGTGGTGGAGGTTGTGGAGATGGTAGTGTCCAAGAAAGCGAAGAGTGTGAATATCCTAGCACAAATAATAACTTTTTTTGTCTTCAATCACCATCACAAACATGTGTTGAAAGAAAAGTAGGTATACGAGATTCTTTTGGAAACTGCAATGCAACTTGTGATTGTGTTTTGGATTCATTTAATTATCAATGTGTAAAAGATCAATGTTTGGCTGAATGTGATGAAACTAATGCATGCCCTGAAGGTCAAAGTTGCGATTTTCAATCATGTACATGTATAGGGGGATGCATACCAGAGCAAGAAGTTTGCTATGACCTCCTAGATAATGATTGCGATGGAGACATTGATTGTGATGATTCAGATTGTTTGTTTACATCCACAACACCAGGCGAGTCTGCTGATTCTGTTCTTGTTACTGATGTTTCAGGAAGCATGAATGACGATAATAAGATAAATCTTGCAAAACAAGCAGACCTTCTATTTGTTGATACAGTGTTGGATATAACTGGAAATAAAATTGGAGCTGTAAGCTATGAATCAAATGTAAGGGATGTTGAACCCCTAACAGATAGCAAGATAACTCTCCAGAATGAAATTAATAGTTATTATGCTAATGGTGGAACCTGCATCTGCTGTGGTATAAACCAGGCAAAGGATATACTTTTGTCTTCTTCAAGCGACAATAAAAAATTCATGATTGTTATGACTGATGGTCGAGCTACTTATTATTGTAATTCATTTTTAGATTATGAAGGTTCAGGAACTACTGGGGGAATAAGCGACCCCCTTGATAACCAATGGGCAATAGATGCTGGCCAAAATGCATGTGACCAAGGTATAACTGTTTTTACAGTTGGTTTTGGAGTAGATGCATACACTGAAACACTTAAGCAAATTGCTTGTGATGAATCCCTTTATTACGATGCCTCAAATACACAAGATATAATAGACATATATGAAGAAATAGGACAAGAGATAGTTACTGAGGTGTGCATAACAAGATGGAGAGGATGGATATTAGACCCATCATTACCTTGCCCGCCTGGGGAGTACTGCCCTGAACCTATTGAACCAATAGCCTATCCCGACGACTACGAAGAAAGTCCTCTAATCCCCCTATCACCTGATCATTATTCTTAATCAGCCTGGTGGCTATAAATCTCTAGAATACTAAAGTTATTTTGAACTTAGGAATATTAAATTTTGGCCATTAATGAATTATAAGTTTTAATTTATTATTCCCAATTAAATAGTGTAATACATTAAACTAATTTTTATGAGGATTTGACTATAGCAATATTTTAACAAGATTTATATATTATCAGCAATTTCTTTTATCAAATTATTAAGGTGATGTTATATGATAAAAATTAAAGAACCAAAATCAAAGTTTATTAAAGTAAGGTGCCCAAAGTGCAAAAATGAGCAGATAATATTTGGAAAATCATCCTCAACTATAAAATGCCTTGTGTGCGGCAAGGTATTGGCAGAGCCTATGGGTGGAAAAGCAAAGATAAAGTCAAGAATATTAGAGGTTCTTGAATAAATTAAAATGCTACTTAAAAAACAGGGATTTCCAGAAGAATCTGAAATTGTTTTGTGCACAGTTACTAGCGTAAGGTACAATTCTGTATTTGCTAATCTGAATGAATATAGCCATAGTGGGATGATACACATATCAGAAGTCTCCCCTGGAAGAATAAGGAATATAAATGATTATGTTAAGGAAGGTAAGGTTGTTATATGTAAGGTATTGAGAATAAATAAGGAAAGAGGATATATTGATTTATCATTGAGAAGGGTTAATGAAGGGCAGAGAAGAGCCAAGGTAAATGAAATAAAAAAAGAGCAAAAAGCAGAAAAAATTATTGAATTTGTTGCAAAGAAGCTCAAGAAGGATATAAAAGAAATTTATAAAATAATTAGTGATAATATTTTAACAAAATATGATTTATTGTATCCTTGTTTTGAAGATGTAGCTGAAAAAAAGATTAGTTTGGACGATGTTAATATCCCAAAGGAAATTGCCAAGGAACTAAAAGGAGTTATTGAACAAAAAATCAAACCTGTTGAGGTTAATATTAAAGGCAATATCAAATTAGTAAGTTATGCTCCTAATGGTGTTGAAACCGTAAAAGAAGCCATTAAAAAGGGAATGGACAAAAACATTAAGATATCATATGTTGGTGGAGGAATGTACAGCATTAAAGTCAAATCATCAGATTACAAAACAGCTGAAAAAATACTCAAGGAATCTACTGAAGCAATAATTAAGTATGCTGAGAAGAATGATGTTGATTCCTCTTTTGAGAGAGAAGAAAAATGAAGCACATACTTAAATGTATGTCCTGCGGTAATTATACATTAAAAGAAAAATGTAAATGCGGCGGAAAAGCTGTAACTCCAAAGCCTCCAAAATATACTCCTGAAGACAAGTATGGCAAGTACAGGCGCGAAGTAAAGAAAAATAGTCTTACTAAAAGAGGATTATTATGATTAAAATGACCTGGGAAATAACAAAAACAGTTAAAAAAATGCCTAAGCTGAAAAAGCCAATTTTAATAGAGGGACTGCCAGGAATAGGCAATGTTGGAAAGGTAGCTGTTGATTTTATGATTGATGAATTAAAGGCAAAAAAGCTTTATGATATATTTTCTTATACATTCCCGCATTCTGTTTTTGTAAATGAAAAAAATCTTGTAAGCCTGCCCCAGATAAGCATTTATTACAAACAGTTTAATGACAAAAGAAATGATTTATTGCTGCTTGCAGGTGATATCCAGCCAACTGATGAGATTGCATCTCATGAGTTTGTTGAGTTAATTCTTGATATTTTTGAAAAATTTAAGGGAAAAGAAATAATAACCCTTGGAGGGATAGGATTAGCAAATGCTCCAAAAAAGCCAAAAATATACTGCACTGGCAACTCAAAAGAAATTATAAAAAAATATAAGAATGGAACAAAAATAAATGATAAGCTTTATGGTGTTGTTGGACCAATAATTGGTGTTTCCGGACTTTTGTTAGGAATGGCAGAAAAAAGAAATATAAAAGCAATATCATTCTTGGCTGAAACTCTTGGGCACCCGCTTTATTTGGGCATAAAGGGGTCAAAAGAAATAATTAAAATATTAGACAAAAAATTAGAACTAAAGGTTAATATTAAAAAGCTTGAAAAAGAGATAGATGAAGCAGAATCAGAAATGATTAAAATAACAAAAGGGCTTACAGATGTTTCAAAACAGGCTGCATTGAAAAAGATAAAGAATAAGTTTGACCTAAGCTATATAGGATAAATTATTTATAGTATTAAATATAATTCTTTAAAAAGAGGTTGATTAT
>CAZXME010000011.1:0-13696 GCA_964641515.1 uncultured Methanosarcinales archaeon
CTTTGAAAAACCTGTATTTCCATTTTTCTGAAACAAACAAAGTAAGTTTTTTTGGTTTTTCTATTTTAATCAGATTAAGCAAATAAGCAATATCCTTTTTAACATTATCAAGCATTTTTTCTGAGCTCTCTGCTTTTTCATTGATCATACTTTTGTCATATTGAGGCCACTCGGCAAGTGAAACAAAGCCTTTAAATCTAATCATTTCCCAAAGTTCTTCGCAAACAAATGGGATGAAGGGGCTCATGACAAGAATTGATGTTTTCACAAGTTCACCAAATACCTCTTTGTTTGGATTTTCATTAGCATACTTCCCAACCTGGCCTACAAACTGCATTATATCACTTATTGCAAGGCTAAATTTAAACTGCTCAATCTGTTCTGTAACATTTTTTATCAGATGGTGCATCAGGCTAAGTACATATTTATCTTTATCATTAAGCATATCTATTTCAAATTTATTAAATGATATTTTTTCTTTATTATCTTCAACCAAGGAATAGAATCTATTAAGGAATTTAAAAGCTCCTTTAACACCCTGATCATTCCAGTCAAGCTCTTTTTCCGGAAGTGCTGCAAACAAAATAAATAAGCGTGCAGTGTCTGGCCCATAATCTTTTATGATATCAGCAGGATCAACAACATTTCCAAGGCTTTTGGACATCTTTGCTCCATCTTTTATTACCATGCCCTGTGTCATTAATCTTGTAAATGGCTCGTTAATATTACACAATCCCAAATCTCTTAATGCTTTTGTGAAGAATCTTGCATAAAGCAAATGCAAAATTGCATGCTCTATCCCCCCAATGTACTGGTCAACAGGCATCCAGTATTCAACAGCTTTCTTGTCAAATGGCGCTTTATTAAATTTGGGGCTGCAATACCTTAAAAAATACCATGATGAATCAACAAATGTATCCATTGTATCTGTTTCTCTTTTTGCTTTTCCACCACATTTTGGGCATTTGCAGTTAACAAAATTATTAGAAGTTTCAAGCGGATTTCCCTTGCCTTCAAATTTTACATCCTTTGGAAGCAATACAGGAAGGTCTTTTTCACTAACAGGAACTATTCCGCATTTATCACAATAAACAATTGGTATAGGCGTTCCCCAGTAACGCTGCCTTGAAATAAGCCAATCTCTTATTCTGTAATTAACTGTTCTTTTTCCTAATCGTTTTTTTTCAATGAAATCTGAAATTTTTTCTATTGCTTTCTTATTATCAAGTCCATCAAACTGTGCAGAATTAACAAGTATGCCTTCATCAACATAAGCTTCAGTCATCTCATCTTCTTTTAACAATTTCTTTTTTGGTGTTATGACAACTTTTAATGGGAGATTGTATTTTTTTGCAAACTCAAAATCCCTTTGATCATGTGTAGGAACAGCCATAACAGCTCCTGTTCCATATTCCATAACAGCATAATCTGCTATATATATAGGGCATTCCTCTCTATTGAAAGGGTTTATGAAATATTTTCCAATGAACATTCCTTTCTTGTCCTTGGTCTCATCTATTCTTTCAGATATTTCCTCTTTTTTTACTTCCTCAATGAATTTGTTAACTTTTTCTTCATATTCTGTTCCTTTTGTAAGCTTTTTTACAAGAGGGTGCTCAGGAGCAATAACCATATAAGTTATGCCATAAACAGTATCAGCCCTTGTTGTAAATGTGCTTATCTTCTCATCAGAATCCTTTACTGGAAAGTCAATCTCAACTCCTTCGCTTCTGCCTATCCAGTTTTTCTGCATTATCTTTACTCTTTCAGGCCAGTCCTTAAGTGTATCAATATCTTTTAAAAGCTCATCAGCATACTTTGTTATTTTAAAATACCACTGCTCTAAATCCTTTTGCTCAACTATTGATTTGCATCTCCAGCATTTTCCCTGCTCAACCTGCTCATTAGCTAATACAGTATTGCAGCCAGGGCACCAGTTTACAGATGATTTTTTTCTGTATGCTAAGTCTTTTTCAAGAAATTTTAAAAATATCCATTGGTTCCATTTATAGTAATCAGGGGTGCAGCTTTGTATCTTCCTGCTCCAATCATAGCTCATTCCCATTGCTTTTTGCTGGTCACTTATTGCTTTTATATTGTTAAGTGTCCATTTCTCAGGGTCAACCTTGTGTTTTATTGCAGCATTCTCTGCTGGAAGCCCAAATGCATCATAACCCATTGGGTAAAGCACATTAAAGCCATTCATTCTCTTGAATCTTGCAAGAGCATCACCAATGGAATAGTTTCTTAGATGGCCGACGTGAAGTTTTTCAGAAGGGTAAGGATACATCTCAAGGCAGTAAAACTTTTTCTTTTTATTATCTTCAGATACTTTGAATATTCCTTTTTCTTCCCAAAGCTTTCTCCATTTCTTTGAAATCTTATTAAAATCAGCCATTTTATAGAAAAAATAAAGATTATATTTAAATCTTTATGTTCAGACAGGAATAGAATTATTTTTTTTAATATGTTTTTTATTTTCTTATCTTCTTGAAATACATAACTATATTAAGTATTATAAGGATTATCACAAGGAATATCAGGATGTATATTGATTTCAGCACAGCTGGCTTTTTCTCTTCCTCTACACCAGTAACCTGCCCAACTAATGATGCAGTTATCTTGTCATATTCAACCATTATGTCAAACACTTTTTCAGTTTTCTGACCAAGATAATTTAGTACTATATCAAATTTGTATGGACCAGGAATTACCTTTGCAGTGTCCCAGGATGCATTAAGCTTTTGTCTTCCAAAAGCAGGAATATCTACTGAAGCTGTCTTGAATTGTGTATATATTTTTCCCTTTTCATCTTTAACAGTTGTTTCAGCATAGACATTTGGTGTTTCTATACTCCAATTATTTTCAACCAATATGTCAAACTTTGCTATTCCTCCGAGCTTGAAGTTACTAACACTGATTAAGATTATGTCAAGCTTTAATGTGCCAATTGTGAATGATTTCTCATCTTTAGTGTTAAGTCCATCATATATAAGGGTTGCAACAACATGATAACTGCCAGATCCGAGCTTTGGAGTCCACTTGGCTATCAGGATTTCCTTGTCCTTTGACTCTATTGAGGCTTTATTGCTTGTTATTGTTGCAAGCTTGTTGTTTAATGGACCATAAATATCTATTACAGCCTTAGCTTCTAAGATGTCTTCTGTTCCAAGATTTCTTACCTCAACAGTAAAATTAGACTCTTTATTCTGCTTGAAATCTGTTACAAATAGTTTTATCTCAGCATATTTTCCCTTGTAAGGAACCATGACCCTTAGCTTTGATACAACAGCAAGATTTGCTGTTATTGTTGTTCCTTCTTTTGTTTCTTTTGGTATTTCTCTTACAACAACATTTGCTTCATGCAAACCTTGCTTTTCAAAGCTTTTTGGCAGATTTACTTTATAAGAAATTATTTTTGAATCTTCATCTTTGGATAATCTTATTGTTGGGTTTCCTATTGTTATGTATTCTGCTAACTCTCCTTCAGCATAAACAACTGCATCAAAGTCTTTGTGATCATTATTAATTACCTTTAGCTGGACTGTTTTTTCAAGACTTGGCTCAAATATAACATCAACATAGCTAGGGGCAATATCTAATACAGAATAGCCAATAAATGATGGCCTTAAGAAAAACAACACAGCCAAAACAAGAATAACTGAAATAGCTGGTATTATTGTCTTATCGAGTTTTTTCAACAAATCAAGATTTACTTTAGTTCTTTCAATCTCTGAAGAGTATTTCCTAATCAGGTCTTCATAATGAGACTTATTATCAGATTTTTCTTTAAATGCTCCACATAGCTTTATCTTTCTCTCTAGATCAGCTATTTTCTCCTTCCTATTCTTTGTTTTAAAGCTCATCTTTTAGACTTCTTCATCCTCTAGCTTAACCCTTAGCTTTTTAGCTATCTCAGAAACCTTTCTTGCTTCTCTTACCTTCTTCAGGGAATTATTATAAAAGCCAGAAACAGCTGGCTGGCTTATCTTTAGGATTTTAGCTATCTCCAGCTGTGTCAAATCCTTTTTCTTTAGTTTAAGAACCTTTATTTCCTTTTTTGTTAACATTCTATCTTGGTATTAGTATAATATTTATAAGTCATATTACTTATATTTAAATCTTTATATTTTGTGTTTTACTAATATAACTATAATAAGTTATACTACTCATATTTAAATCTTTATATTAAAAAAACAAAGAATTAATGTTTCTTGAATCTTGCTATAGTATCTATCAAATCAACATTTCCCAAGAACAAAGCCCTACAGCAGTATCTTTCAAGGCCTAAATCATCCATAACCTTCTTTGGCTCCTCGCCTTTTTTTATTCTTTCCTGGTATTCTTCCCATAAATGGGCCAGAGGTTTTCCGCAACTAAAACAACGAATAGGTATTATCATATTTTATCACCTGTAACTTTTCTGCCTTTTGGCCCTTGCCTGACCGTGACTGTTTGGCTTTGATGCTTCTTTCCTTCTTGTATCTGCAACAAGCAAATGTCTATCATATTTTAAAAAACTATCTTTTAATGAACTGCTTTTTGAGTATTCAACTAGAGTACGGGCAATTGCAAGCCTTACAGCTTCTGCCTGGCTTATTATTCCGCCGCCAGCAACATTGGCATTTATATCAATCTTTTTTGCTAAATCTCCAGCCAGAATCAACGGCTCCATTATTTTCATTCTTGCAAATTTTGGCTCAAATGATTCAAGCATTTGATTGTTAATCTTAATATTTCCCTTTCCAATTTTTAAAGTAGCTCTTGCTATGGCTCTTTTTCTCTTTCCTGACATGTGAATTATTTTCATTTTCTTTCCTTCATTGACCTGCATATTTCATCAACATAAACATATTTCAGGCTTGGAACCTTTGAAACATTATGTTCCTGAATAATTTCTATTTTCTTATCTTTAAATTCATCAGGCACTTCAATATAACACATTACCCTCTTAAATGCCTTAATGCCTTTTTCCTGCTTATAAGGCAGCATTCCCCTTATGCATCTTCTGACAAACCTGTCTGGCATCTTTGGTATAAAAGGGCCTTTTGTAGGTCTTGGGCCTCTTTCATTCCTCTGCTTGTATTTTTCAAAGACTGATTTTTTATTGCCAGTTATAACTGCTTTCTCGCAATTAACAATATCAACCTTCTCGCCTAAAAGTGCTTTTTTAGCTACATAAGTAGCTAATCTTCCCAATATCATATCTGAAGCATCTATTATCATTTTAACCTATTATTCTTATTCCTTTTCCTTTTGGATTTTCTTTAACCAATTCTGTAATTAATACTGCTTTTGAATTAGACTTTTTAATTTTATCTAATGCCTGCTCTGAAAACTGCCATGCTGCAATTGTTAGCTTATGGTCTAAATCACCAGAAGCCAAAACCTTGCCAGGAACAATTATGTTTTCATTTTCCTTTGTGTGCCTGTTTATTCTTGAAAGGTTAACAATCCTTCTCTCACGGGTAGGCTTTGAAAGCTCTTCTGCAATTCTTTTCCAAAAATTAGAGCTATGACTAATTGAATTCTTTTTGAGCTCTATAATCAGCTCTTTCAAGTGAATGTTTGTTGGTCCTGTTCTCTTTGTCATTTTCTTTTTATGCGGAAGACGGGATTCGAACCCGCGCAGCCACTAAGGCATACGGCCCTCAACCGTATTCATTTGACCAGACTCTGACACCCCCGCATGAATTTATTTTTCTGATGTCTTTTTCTTTCCTGGTTTCTTTTTAATTTCTTTAATGAATTCGTTTGAGGTATCTTTAATTATTTTCAATGCTTCATTTATCATATCTTTGCAGCTAAGCTGACCCCAAGATTCGACATAAAAAATAAAGTCTTTATTATTGTTCTCAACTGTTATTGCTCCTTTTGGTTCACATATATCAACGCAGGCATTACATAAGTGGCATTTCAATAAATTGTCCTTATTTACAATTAAATTGTTATTTTTTATTTCAAAAACATTCTGTGGGCACTGTTCCACAATAACCCCAGGGTTTGTGCATTTCTTTTTTATTTCAATTATAGGCATTAATTTGTAATAAACAAGTCCTGGGCACCATTTTGCATGATCTTTTCCTTTGCCTAAAATAGCTGTTGCCTCAAACTCAAGCTTTTGGCCTTTAAGAAGCTTGGTAATTGGAGTCTTTGGATAAACTGGCTTAACTTTTGGATCAGTTGATTTTAATTCAGATGCATAAACAGTCCCCTGTCCCCTGACTTTTAATGTTAGCTTTAATTGGCATTGCGCACATCCCTTGCCGCCACATTTGCACTTATCTGGCAGATTATAAGATTTAAGGTCAGTTGTTAAGGGGATAAGGCCAATCCTATGAGCTACAATTTCATCATAAAGAACAGAGCTGTTGCTCCTGAACTCAATATCTTCTATAGCCATGGTTGGAACTTCCTCAATAGCACTCCTTCTTAAAGCATTTGCAAAAGCAGCATTTGTGTTTTTCAACACAAATGAAAGCTTTTTTTGTTTTTTGTCTTCTTCCAAAAGCTCTATTTTCATCATGATAATCCACACCCCTTAAACTCTTCTTCCTCTCCTGCCACCCTTCTTCCTGCATCCATCGTGAGGAACTGGTGTAACATCAGAAATATTTCCTATTCTCATTCCAACTCTTGATAATGTTCTTACAGCAGCCTGTGCTCCAGGTCCTGGGCTGCTTGGCCCATTGTGGCCGCCGGGAGCTCTTATCCTAACCTCAAGTGCACTTATTCCTTTTTCTATTGCAATTTCTGCAGCTTTTTTTGCTGCCATCATAGCAGCTGTTGGTGAGCTCTCAAGCCTGTCTGACTTTACCATCTGGCCGCCAGAGGTTCTTGCTATTGTCTCTGTTCCTGTTATATCAGTAATATGAATTATTGTGTTATTATATGAGGAATATATATGGGCAATCCCTGTTTTTCCAGGTTTTCTTGTATCTGGACTCTTTTTATGGAATGTTGGGGCATCTCTCATTTTTTATCAACCTTTTTTTGTTTCTTTGATTTTTTTATTATTACAGTCCGTTCAGGATGCTCTGAATTAGCTAGTTTAGAATTTGCAATAAAACTAATTGAATTTTCCTCTTCAATTGGAACAAGATATGAGGGAACTGTTATTATTTTGTTGCCTAAAACAACGTGTTCATGGACAATGAATTGTCTTGCCTGATTTATTGAACGAGCCATTGCTTTTTTATAAACAAGAGTTTGCAACCTTCTGTCCATAATGTTATTTATGCTTAAGTCAAGGACATCATCAACATTTCCTGTTTTTGTAATAATCCCTAAGTTTGATAGTTTATTAAGAAGGTCTATTCTTTCTTTTTCTGCCTGTTTTGTTTTTGAGGTGATAAGATTCTTTGCCTGGTCAGCAAACCCCTTTAAAATAGACTTCATCTTGTAAATTTCTGTCTTGTTTTTAAGTCCATATTCTTTCAAAAGTATTAATTCTTCTTCTATTCTTGCTTTCTGCCATGGATGCTTAACAGTTGAATATTTTTTTCTTTGTTTTTTAGGAGCTCCCATTTTATACCTTTCCTGCTTTAGCTTTTTTCTTCTGTACCCCGGTAACTTTTCCTTTGTTCCTTCTAAAGTTTGACCTTGTTCTCTGGCCCCTGACTGGAAGTCCAAATGCATGTCTCATGCCTTTATAGCTTTTCATTTTCTTCATCATTTTTATATCATTATCTTGAGTAAAAGTAAGGTCTGATGAAAGCATATGTTTGTCTTCACCGGTTTCATAATCCTTTCTTCTATTAAGCATCCATGAAGGAGCGCCAAATTCCTTTGGGTTTCTTGCAGCTTCATCAAGCTTCTTTATTTCAGAATCAAGCAGATTTCCTGTTTTTTTTGTTTTGTCAACACCAACAAACCTGCAGATCATATTAGAAAATGCAAAGTTAATTCCCTTGATTTTTCTCATGGCATCTGCTATCTTTTTATTGCCATCTATATCTGTATTTGCTATTCTTACAATGTGCTTAAATCCTTCATCTGCCATAATAACACCTTAAAATAGCCGAGAATTATGAAACCCTAAATGCGCTCGTATATTAGTGAACTCGGGCTATTTTATATCAAGGAACAAGAGGTCATATTTAAAGGTTACTGAAAATTTTATAAACATGTGGAAATTCGAAAATAAAATGAGAAATTTGTTTTTAATTAGGGATGCAAGTTTTAATAAAGATGGATATCTAACTGAATCTTATGGTAATGGTGGTAAACACAAAGTAGAGCAGATTGTTAAACAGATGCATGACATTATTGATGAACAAATGCAAAAAATTAGTTATAAAAAATCAAAAAATGGGCTCTATTTATTGTATTCTCCAGAGATTGTAACAAAACAAACAGCAGAGATTATAAAAGATAGTTTTGAATTGAAAAAAGAATCATTTAATGAGGAAGATGATTTATGGATTGATGTAAAATATTCTCTAAAAAATGCGAAAAATATAGACAATATAATTAAATCCTATGATGATTATTTTTCTATTGTTGTATGCGCCCATAATAATTTTATAACTCATTATAAAAACCATATTATTAAAACAAAATCAATTAAAGGAGAACGTTTTAAAATAGAAAATAACCGTCCAGGAATTCATTTTGACTTAAAATTTCTAACATATAAAATATTATTTGGGTGAATTTTACAAATTCTAAAAGACAGAAAGTATTAAAGGGCGATAGCCGAGATTTGAACTAAAATTATTTTATATAAAGAAGTTAGGAACAAGAGTTAATTTCGATTAAAACAAAATTGTTTTTATATATTCTATATCTATTTAATAATAGTAAAAATAATAAAGTTTATAAAGCAGTTGAATTATTTTTGATTAGGGGAAATAAAGTGGGTGTTAGTGGTTCATTATATTTTGCAGGAAAAAGAAAGTATTTAGCTCTTTATAGTAGCTCTTACTCCGATATTTATATTGCAAATCCAAGTGATAATGAAGAAAAAAGTAAAAGATTAGCTCATATTTCTTATGGTTTTGAAAGTCGTAGGTGGGGCATTGATGTCTTTCAAGTTAGGGGAGATGATTTTAGTTCCCTGCTAAATAATGTAAATCTTAAAAGATCCATCGGTTATAACAAAGAAGAATTAAAAGCCTTAAATGAAAAAAATATAAACAAAAGTCAGGGAATATGCTATGAACTAATATCTGATATTAAAAATAGTGACATTGAAAAAGAAATTCTATACTTTGCACAAAAAGATATAGGAGATTTTTGCAGAAAAGAGGCAAATAGTAAGGAAACAAAAAAAGATTATTTTAATAAAATAATACCAAAAACTAAATTAAAATTTATAGACCCTAAATATTATCTACAAGGAGGTAAGCAGGAGTTTGTTCCTTCATGCAGGCTTGAAGCTAATCTTGACTTTAGTAATGGGTGTATTTCTAGTTTTATTCCTATTGAATTTAAACATGAATCTGAAAAGGGGTTTATGTATGGTTTTATAGATTTTTCTTCAGAATGTGCATATTGTTACAGTAAGTATCAACATAGGTACTTCCCAAAGAGCATATTAACAATTGATAAAGAAAAACTGAAAAATGAACTCGAGGGAAATTGTTATCTTGACAGAAAGAATAAACTCGGGAAAAAAGTTAAAGTGCTAAGACTTGGAAAGAGAACAGAACCTGGTTCTAAATACACTCTAGAACAGCTTGTAACAACCTTAGAAACATGTTTAGAAACAGGAACACAAGTAGTAATGCCAACAAAATATCTTGAGTTTAATGATGAAATTGCAGGATTATTTAAAAAGACTAAATCCAGCCTGATCTACAGCATAGGATGGGATAAATTTGAAAAAGGAGCTTGCTCAAATGGATGTAATAATGAGTTCAGGATTGAGCAAGCTAAAAGATACAGGAAAACAGATGTTAATTCTATTTTTTATCTGCTTATTGATGCTGTTAATCCGCCAGGAGATAGAGAAAAGGAAATTTTAGATATTGCAAAAGAAAATAAGATTTCTATTCTTCTTCTCCCAATAAGGCTGAATAATAAATCAATCGCATTTGATGTAACTGGATTACCATGGAACAATCTTAAAATGAAAAATCAACTTATGATTCCAGGAATATCAAAAGAAATGGCAGGGAATTACAAACTAATCAATAGCCATACTTTAATTGCAGAAAAAATAAATCAGGAATGGACAAAACTCGTTGGAAATAATAATGGTAATATAAGAATGTGTAATCACAACGAAGATAAAACATGGTGTGGTGCATGCTTTCTTGAAGGCAAGAAAGGAATTATCAAGAAAAATAATGATCATTCTTTAAGTAATGTTAAAAAGGTGTTATTTTAATGCGACAGGAATTAAAATGGGAATTAAAAAAATCCAGGGTGTCTCATATATGTAACCGTGTTCTTGATGCATATCAGGAGAAATTTGGACTTTTTTCAAAAGAAGGTATCGAGAAAAAAATATTTCCTGAGAAACAATTGGCAAAGTTGATTAAAAACGAAAATGATTTAGCTTTATGGTTCTTTTTTACATGCCCTGGAGATAAGCGTATTAATTCAATAAGATATTATGAACAATTAGGAAAATTTTATCTAAAAAATACTGATTTCTTTAGATTAAATAATCCTGTGTTTAAGCCTAATATAACTTCTTTCCTGAGAAATGTAAATATAGCAAACCGCCCCGAATTCTCAAGAACAATTCTTGAAAATTCTAAAAAACTTATTGAGAACTTTGAAGGAAATCCACTCAATATCATAAAAAATAATGATTATGACACTTGTGTAAAAAATCTAACAAGTTTTCTAGGTTATGGAAAAGAAATATCTTCATTATACCTTGTTTTTCTTTCAAGATATGGAATAAAAAAAACAAAGAATGTTGCTCCAAAGGTCGACCGGCATTTGTTAAGGATTTCTGCTGGATGTGGTGTTTTTAAAGTAACGAAGAATTTAAGAATAAGTAAGGCAACAAACGAAGTTTCAAAACTTTATACAGAAGTATGCAAGGAAAAACATATTGATGGGGCATTGCTAGATGCCTTAACTTATGCTATAGGGAATGATTTATGCTCAAAAAAAGATGATTTTCTATGTATGACTAATTGCCCATTAGATTATTATTGCAATAAGCAGCTCCCAAAGATAAATAGAAAAAATACAACGCTTTACATTGAAAAAAAAGAAAAAACTCAGCAGTTTTTAAAATTTGGTCAAAAAAATGGGCTTTGGAGTCCAGATATTCCAATATCTTATTGGCCAAAAAACATAAGAGAAAAATTTATGGATCATGCTAAGGTTTTATACATAGACTTGCAAGAGAATAAATATAAATCAGTCCTTACCCAAGAATCAGATGGACGTAAAAAAAGGGAAATAGAAACTCAAAATCCGGAGTGGTATAAGAATCTTATTTATTCAAAGATTGTTGATTTCAAAAGTCGCAGAGAAAATTTAAAGGCCCTTGAAAGAATAATGAATGGACAAGATAAAGAATTTAAGAGGCGTCTTAATAAAAATGATTCAAGTTTTAGGGATTTTATTTTTGAACGTTTAACAAAAGGTTATGAGACAGTATATATGGGAGATCTGAGATATAATTCACAGCCTGATGAAGAAGTAATAGAATATTTTAATTTAAAAAAAGATATAAATAAAGAGCCTGAAATTTCAGAAAATTTGATCGATATTCCTTTTTAACACAAAATTTGAAGGGCGATAGCCGAGATTTGAACTCGGGCCAAGAGATCCACAGTCTCTTATGCTGCCAGGCTACACCACTACCGCCATAAACCAAGTTATCCTTATATAATTTATAAATCTTGTTATTAGAAATCAATATTCCTCTTCTTTTTTTCCAAAGATAAATTCTCTTACATACTTAAGGAATTCCTTCAACATTTCAAAGTCTTCCTTTACTGAGTCCATTGTTATGTCAATTGGCTCGCCGTCAATAACAACGCTCATTGTCACATGCCTTCTGTATTCCTCTTTTTGGGTGTATTCTGCCCGCATGATTTTCCTCAGTTTAAGGTAATAATCAATGTATTCGTGCAATCTCTTTTCATTAGGGTATATTTCCTTGAGTAAGTTGCACCTCAGAGCCTTATTTTCAGGGTAATCAGTTATCAGTTTCTGTTCCTTTGCATACATTAAAAGTGCATTAAATCCAAAGGAAAATGCATTTATCATCCTTTGAAGAATGCTCTTCAGGACATCAGCTGTCCTTGTGTATTTAAGGCTTACAAACACAAGGTGTTCTATTCTCTTCAATTCTTCTATTGTATTACGTAAAGATTCTTCCATTCCTGCTCACTATATTATTAGCCTCTTGAATAAACATTCTGGTTTCAGTTATATATTTTTTTATTTCTTCAATAGATATTGTCCGCATGCGGTATGTGCTTGAGCATATAACAAACTTGTTGTTTCTTTCAAATTCAACTGGGCTTTTTTTATGTTCAACTATTATATCCTTTATTTCTGATATAAGTTCTATGTATTTTTTGTCAATATTAAGCCTATCCACACATTTAGCCCTGAAAATAGTAAATTTTGAATCAAAATTATCATTAAATGGCGGAATTTTTTTGAATAATCTTTCATAATAGAGTATAGAAGACATTGCATTTGTTAATGCAAGAAAAATGTTTTGAATGATTGATAACAATAACCTATTATCTCTAACCAAGGGATAAGTCATAAAAATCATATGATCTGCTATTTTCAGCTTTTGATTAGCCTTCTCTATTGACTCTTGGAATTGTTCCATTTAATTTAATATAATCTAGAAATATAAATAATTAATCTTTTTTTAAGCTGAGAATTGCCTTTGCCAAATCCCCTTCTGAATCTTCAATTGCTTTTTTTGCTTCTTCTTCTGTTACATTTGCCTGTTCCATAACAGTTTTTATGTCTTCTTCGTTTATCTCTGGCTTAGTTGATAATTGTCTTTCATTTATATTGCCTGTAATCTGAAAGGTTTCCTGACCCATCATATTGACCTTGCTAACCTGTGGCTCTGTAATAATAATTTCTTTCTCAGGGGTTTTTATTACAACTTCTGTTGCAGGAATCTCAACCTGCTGTATTCCCATTTTTTTCATCATTTGTGCAGCTTTTCTTGAATTCATTCCAGGAAACATCAAATCACCTTATTATATGCCTAAAAAACCGTAACCCCATGTATGCAGAATTATTTCAATAATTATTATTATAACAACTAGAACAATTATATGGCCTGGCTTAAAGCTTATCTTGCTTCTGTATTCATCAAAATATCTTATCAATCCGCCTCCGCTGGATGGAAGACTTATTTTATTATCTCGTGCCATTTTGTTTAAGTAATGTTATGTTATATAAAAATATTACTATAAATTGTAGGGTAAGAATAAGCCGCCTTTTGTCAGTCCACATTTGTAAGAACTGTCTTAACATTTAACTAAGCGTCATTATGACTTGCACAAACCAAGACTCACCGTTTCACCAATTCCATTGAGAACGTCTGCTGGTTATCTCATCTCTCTCGCGAAAGACTTCGCAAGCATCATCCTCCTCAATGGCTGTCTCGTTTCTGAGTGGTTGCTCTCCTTTTCAGGAACTCTTTTGTAAGAGTGGTCACATATAGTGGGCGGACTTTCCTCAGCCAAAAGGCCGAAAGTTAAGTACTTACCCTACATAGATGAGTGTATTTTAGTTGTTTATA
>CAZXME010000012.1:0-13031 GCA_964641515.1 uncultured Methanosarcinales archaeon
ACATTTAATTTTTTTAATTCTTTAATTAGATTTTCATAAGAAGTATAGTTTATTTCATATATTCCAAGTTTTGATGCAGCATCAGAATATTCTTTTATGTCATCTATAAAAACACATTCATTTGGCTTAAGGTTTAACTTTTTGAGTGCATTAAGGTATATTTCTTTATCTGGCTTTCTATGTCCTACTTCAAAAGAAAGTGTAACAGCATCAAACAATGGAAATAATTCAAATCTTTTTATTACATTATCAAAATCTATTTTGTTTGTATTTGAAAGCAATGCAACCTTATAATCTTTTTTTAATCTCTTTATCAAGCTAATAGTTGTCCTGATTTCCTGAAATAGCTTGCTGCTAAACAATTTAAAAAATTCATCCTGGCTTATCTTAAGGTTAAGCCCGTCTTTTATCTTTTTAAAAAAATCTATGTTTGATATTTCTCCTGTTTCAAGCTTATCGTGTAGGTTCTGCCCAAAAATTACATCAACAACATGATTATAATCCATGCCAGATAATCTTACAAACTCTTTTAAAAAAATATCATTGTCCCATTTGTGGATTACATTTCCATAATCAAATATAATTGCTTTTATCATATAAAAAACAGATTAACAGGTTACATAAAAAGCTTTTGGAAAAAATTAATTTCAATATAGAAAATTATTTAAAAAAAGGAATTTGTAATTTGTTTATGAATCGCGGAAGGCCAATCCAGAGCAAGATAAGGCAGAACATTGTTGAAATACTCTATTTTATGAAATCAGGATACGGTTATGATATATACAAAAAGTACATTGATATTTTTCCTGCTGTAACAATGCGCTCAATTTATTATCATCTTAAGAAAGGCCTTGCTTTAAAAGAATTCAAAGTAAGCAAAGTCAAAAGTGAAAAAGGCAACTATTCATGGGGCCCAGAGGCTGAAAAAATCTACTATGCTCTGGATGTTAATGCAAAACCACAGATAGACAAAAAAGTTAAGAAATATTTTGAAAAAAGAAATTCTAAAAAAATCCAATAATAGATTTAACAATAGTTTGGATAAAAGGCCAGAAAACATTAATTAAAACAAGCCCTAAGAAAATATAGCTTATTGCCTTCCATACCTTATCGCCCTTTTTCTTCTTAAAGAACTTGTGCATCAATAGCTGAAGCATTCTTCCGCCGTCTATTGGGCCTAAAGGTACTAGATTAAACAGTCCGATTCCAAGGTTTAGAACATAAAGCCAGTAAAACAATCCAACAAACCAAATAAAAACATCAGGAAGAATTTTTCCATATTTTTGCAATATATTTTCTTTTATTTCCTGATTCTGGGTTAAATAAATCCCAAGATAACCCATGCTTTCATTATCAGGGCTTTCAGCAAGGGTAATATTGTAATTTGTCACATTTGTTGTAATAATAATAGATTCACCAGGTACTTTACTTTGCATGATTTTTGTGAAATTTTCCACAGTATTGATAGGCACATCATCTATTCCAATTATCAGTTCATTTTCTGTCATTCCCGCATTTTCTGCAGGAAATGTCTCATTTCCCAGAGTAAAACCTGTTACCAGAACGCCATCATAATTAAATATAGCATTGGAAACTGGTGCAACAACAAGCCCCATTAAAGCTAAAACAACGAATGCAAATATTATGTTTGAGAAAGGTCCTGCTGCAAAAACTGATAATTGTTGTATATGAGGTCTCTTTCTTAATTCTTTCTCGTCTGGCTCAACAAAAGCTGCTGGAATTATAGGAACCAAAACATTAAGAAAAGCCAACCCACTTGATTTTATCCTAATTTTATATAAACTTGCTACAACACCATGAGAGAACTCATGCACAAGGGCAAGCAAAAATATTGATATAATCCAATAAAAGAAAGGGACATAAAAAACTCCCTCAGCCTTAAATGGAAGCACCATCATCACACCCGAAACTGCTGCGGGCTTTGTAACCAGACCATAAAAGTTCTGAATAAGAAGGACAGACATTGTAGCCATTCCTAAAAATCCAATTACAATGCCAGCATATGCCAGATATTTTAAGAATTTTGGATGTTTTTTGGCCATACTGTCCATTAACTTTAATCCAAGCTTAGTCCTATACATGGAGAAATAAAGAAATGGAAATAAAATTTTCTGAATAACTATTTTCTTTCTATTAACATAAAGAAATATCAACATGCAACCTATGAATACAAAAGCACATTGTGTCTGGAAATCCATTTTATTTCTTTCTAAGAGGTCTTAATGCCTTGCTGTTGCACTTTCTGCACTTGATTTTTCCCTGTAGAACCTTCATTATATTAGCTCTTATCTTTGTCTTACAGTTCTTGCATACAAATATGTTATGTATTATTCTTGCTTCTGCTTCTGGAAATTTTACCATTTTGCACCTATTCTGATTTAACCTGTTTCATAATCTTGCTGCCCATTATTGACCAATAAAGCACATTAGAGCCAGGAACACAGTCTGCCTTCAATTCTTCAGGAATTTCCATATCAAAAGTCTCGTATGTTCCTGCATCCATTACATTAGCTTTATCACCTTGCACTGATAGAACTTGTGCGGTCTTTTTATCTATCATAGGTGTCTGCAGCATGTCGTGGCCAGGCATTACAGTTTCTCTTTTCTTGCCGTCAATAAGGCCAATTACAGTGATTCTCACCTTTGCATGGCCATGCTTCCCTGGCCTTGATATCTGAATACCTGTTACCTTGCATGGAATATCATCAAGTATTATATATCTTCCCTCCTGAATTGAGGTTGCTGCGATAAGTTTTGTTGCCATGATATTTACCTCGCTATAATAAAAAGGGAAAACTGTCTATATTTATAGTTTTTGATTTTTACCAGCTAAATGGGTTTAAAAACTCCTTGCATTTTGATTTTCTAATCAGGAGCTTTATTTTCTTCTCCATATCTTTATAACCTTCAAATTCCTTTTCCTTTGCCTTAAATTCCTTTGTATGATGATAACTTCTATTATTTTTACTATTGAATTTTAGCTTTTTATGAAGCAGCTCATGATGTATTATATAATCCAGAAGCTCTGGCTCTGCATCTAAAAATATCCTGCTTATGCTTATTGTATCTGTATGGTAATCATAAGAGCCAAGCTTTCTTTTTGAGTTGCTTCCCCACTCAAGATTAGGTATCTCAACAAGATTGTAAAAATATTTCTTATTTACTCTATTGAAAGAGCTTTCCAGTATTGGGTCTGATTTTTGTTTTGGGATGGATATATGAAGATTCCTTATAAAAGAATTATACAAATCAATGTTTATTGTCTGTTTTTTGTCATTAAATACCTTAAGTAAAAGAGTTTGTATAAGTCCAATTACAATATCTTTGCTTATATGCTTCCACTGCTTGCTTAAGCTGAATTCAAGATTATTTTTAGTGTACCTTACATTTGCATTGTATGGCTTGAACCTTGCAGTATATTCAAGTTTTATAGAATAATTAAATGCTTTGTTAGGATAAAGCTCCTCAAAAGCCTCTTTGATTAGTTGCATTTTAAAAAAGAAACAGTCTTGTTATAATAATCTTTTTAAACCTCCATCCTGTCAAGTTATTTGGAATGTATCTAAATTATTAATAAAACTATTTGAGTTTTTTAATTACATTATACATTGTCGGGCGCATTTTGTAATTTTTCATTTCTTTTAAAGTTACCCAAATACATTTTTCAACATCACTTCCAGGCAGGACATTTCCCTTTATTGCCTTACAATTATAGAATAATATTACAACATAAGGATATTGCTTAAATTCTATTAGGTAATCATTTTTAAGAATTTGTGCACACAAGAGATTTTCAACTGAAATATCTAAATTTGTTTCTTCTTTTACCTCTCTTTTAACAGCAAAATCCAAGGTTTCATTAGACTCAACTTGCCCACCTGGAAAAGCCCATAGGCCTTCATGATGTTCTCCTTTTCCTTGTTTAACTAAAAGATATTTATTTCCTTTTTTAATAATCGCAGCTACACTAACCTTTGCTTCATTTTCCATCTATGTTAAACCTCATACCTTAATATAGCAGCTATTTTGCCAAGTTCCCTTAGCTGGATGCCCTCTCTTGTTTCTGTTGATATTATCTTAACATCAGTGCCAACTGTTTTTGCCAGATTTTCCATTTCATCTATTGTATTGTCATCAAGGCTTTCTGAAAGCAATAAAATATTTACAGCACCAATCTCAAGGTTTTTTTTAACTTCATTAAGGCCATAGCTGGCCATTCCTGGCTTTGTTGATAACAAGTTAAAGAATTTTCCCATTATGTCCTTTTCAGCTGCTACCTCTTCTTTTGCCAATATATCCTGGGATTTATCTAATAATTCCTGCAGGCCAAATTCTTCTGTATAAGATAAATCCTTTATTGCAATTATTTTGTTTTTTAATTCTGTTGTAATATAACCGCCTTCAACAAAATCATATTTTGTAGGGCCTGGGCCACCAACAATTATTCCCTTAAGATCTTTTAGAGTTAGAAACTGGTTTTTTATGTATTCTGCAACCTTTTTATAATGGTCTTTTGCAGCACCCTCCCTTATTCTTGCAAAACGAGCTGCTGATTGTCCGCCTGCCCTAAACTTTCCAGGAACCTGTGAATGTGTCTTAACTAAGGGGATTATTGTTTTTCCCTTTAAAAGAGCAATGTTTGCATCCCTTCTGTCCATCACAACAAGGCCATAAACCTCCTTTGTATCAAGCATATCTCTCAATAAATCAAGGAGAAACTCCTTGTCACATCTATAAGTTCTTGTATTCAAAGGTACTGGCGGCTCTATGCTCCATACCTTTAAATCAATCTGGCCTTCTCTTTCAGCAACATTTCCTGAGAAAACTGCCAGGCCATGCTCTGGTGTTTTCTTAAATAACCTTAAATGCTGCACCATTCTTTCAAGGCCATCTATAACATTCCTTCTTGTTGTGGCTGACTTTATGTTGGATGCAGTGCCCTGCTCTTGTTTTAAATGGTTTATTATCTTATTTAAGTCATATCCTGCAGGCATATATACTGTAATAAGCTCTGTGTGCGGCCTTCTGAATACCTCGAGCTTCTTTATAAATTTCTTCAGTTCATACCTTTGTTTTTCAGTTAGTGCCATAGTTATAAAGAATTAGAGGCAATATATAAAATTTTGGTAAAATAAGTTTCTAAAACAAAAGATTTAAATACGGCCCATATTCCCCTTGTTTATTAGTTGGGGCTGTAGGGTAGCTTGGTTCATCCTTTCTGGTTTGGGTTGTTAAAACACAAGAAACCAGACGACCCCGGTTCAAAACAGCTGCTTGCTCAGCTGGCACGCATGTCCAGCATAAAGCTGGACTCGCTCGCTAACGCTCGCAAAAAATGGAAAGTATTGAGTTAAGATTCAAACTCTCCGAATTTGCAACAGTTGATGAAAGTCCGGGCAGCCCCAGTTTATAGTAATATGAGGAAACAAAATGGCAAAAATTAAAAAAGGCTTAGGCTCAATAAAACGTTTCGGAGCAAGATACGGAAGAACTGTTAAGCTAAAACTTGCTAAGATTGAAAAGGAGCAGAAAAAAAAGCATAAATGCCCATACTGTAACAGCATGCAAGTCAAGAGACTATCTGCTGGCATATGGTTCTGCAAGAAATGCAAAGCTAAGTTTACAGGAAAAGCCTATACACTTGCAAAAGAAGAGAAGAAGGTGCTCTAAATGGTAGAATACAGATGTTTTAATTGCAATAAAAAGGTATCAATGGATTACCTAAGAAAGAGAATCAGGTGTCCTTACTGCGGTTCCAAAATACTTTTCAAGCCAAGGATAACAATAACAAAGGTCAAAGCCAGATGATTTATTCAGCTAAGATAAAGGCTTACAAGAACCCAGCTATTATTTACAAATGCTTTATTTCAGAATCAAAAAGCTTAAAAACAAACAGGTCAAATTATACTATTAAGAAACGCAAAGATTATGTTGAGTTTGACATTAAGGCAAATGATTCTATTGCATTAAGGGCAACACTTAATTCAATCACAAAATTGCTTACTGTTTATGAAAAGATAGAAAAACTAAAAGAAAAATGAATGTCTCAAAAGAAACAGAGCAAAAAATTCAGCAATTGCAGCTTATTGAACAAAGCATGCAGCAGTTCTTAATGCAAAAACAAAGCTTTCAGACACAGTTAGTGGAGACAGAATCAGCATTAAAAGAACTCAAGAATTCTGAAAAAGCATATAAGATAATTGGCAATATAATGGTTTCTTCCAAAAAAGCTGACTTGGAGAAAGACTTAAAATCAAAAAAGGAAACAGTTGAGTTAAGAATCAAGATGCTTGAAAAACAAGAGGAAAAAATCAAGGAAAAGGCAGACAAAATTCAAAAAGAAGTTCTTGAAGAAATAAAAGAATAGTAACCCTAAAGATGACAGAAGAAAAAATAAAAGATATTATTAATGCTCTTTCAGAATTGAGCAATGATTCAGCAGTTCCTAAGAATGTAAAAAACAAGATAAATCAGATGATTAATATTCTAGGGGATAACTCAGAGCTTTCAATAAGGATCAATAAGGTCCTGAATGATCTTGATGAGACAGCAGACGACACAAACATACAGGCTTACACGAGAATACAGATATTGAATATTGTATCTTTATTAGAAACAATTCAAACTAGCTGAGCTTTTTCTTTTTGACCTTGACAACTGTTTTCTTTGCCAATAAAGAGTTTGGAATATAAATTATATCACCATGCTTTGTCTCTATCTTTGTCTCAACAAGATTTATATGAACAACCTTTCCTTCAGTATTATCAACCTTAATAATGTCTCCTTCTTTAATAAATCTTTTCTGATGGATAAATAATCCTGCAAACATATTTGGCATAAAATCTTTTATTGAAAGCAAAATTGAGATTATTATTATGATTAATATAGCTCCTGATATCATATGCAGAACAACAGTTGTAAGGCCAAGCTGGTTTAAGGCCATTACAATGAATATAAAATAAATAAAGTAAGTAATAAAAGTAGATATCATTTCTTCTGCAGAAACCTTAACTCCAGCTGCTTTTCTTAGAATTTTATTCAGCTCAACCTCATGAAGCAGCTTATGAATAAACTTTCCTAATAGTTTTCCAGCAATAAGGCCAATCAGCACGATTATTACTGCAACAACTAGTTTAGTGAAAATGCCAGATAACAATTTAGGCAAAATACCTATTGAGCCAGTAATAACAGACACATTATTTACAGGGTCCATATGGCCAGTTAGCACCATTTTATTTAAAAAGCTATGCTTTCTGTAGAAAAGAATATAAAGAAAGTTATCTTTTTATTAAACATGGCTCCAAGAAAGAAATCAAAGCATATTAAGCTGGATAAAAGGCTTGAGAAAACACCTGAAAAGAAAACTAATTATGATAAAATAAGTGAGTTTGAACACGAGCTTTCAACTACAAAATACAACAAGAAAACTCAGCATCATATTGGCTTAATAAAGGCGAAGATAGCTAATTTGAAGAAAAAAGAGCTTGTACGCTCAGCATCAAAAGGAAAAAAAGATGGGTACTCTGTAAGAAAAACAGGTGATGGAACAGTTATTATGCTGGGATTTCCATCAGTTGGAAAATCCACTTTGTTAAATAATGTTACAAATGCTAATTCTCCTATTGGAAGCTATGATTTTACCACATTAAGTGTTATTCCTGGAACAATGGACTATAAGCATGCAAAAATCCAGATTCTTGATGTTCCGGGTGTTGTTTCCGGAGCAGCTTCTGGCCGCGGGCGTGGAAAAGAAGTGCTTGCAGTCATGCGCAACTGTGATTTGGTTTTAATGCTTCTTGATATAAACAGGTTAGGGGAATATAATGTTTTGGTAAAAGAAGTTTATGAAACTGGAATAAGACTAAATCAGAAAAAGCCGGATGTTAGGATAAAAAAGAAAGCTAGGGGTGGAATTAGGATAGGAAAAACTGTCCATCTGCCTAATCTGGATGATGAAACAATAAAAGGCATAATGAAGGAATTTTCAATATCCAATGCAGAGGTTCTTATCAGAACAAATATAAATGCAGACCAGTTTATTGACTGTATAGAAGACAACAAAAAGTATGTCAATTCAATTATTGTTATAAACAAGATTGACCTTGCAACTCCTGAGCATATAGGGGATGCAAAGAGAAAATTTCCTAATGCTGTCTTAATATGCGCAAACAATCCCCATAATATAAGTAAATTAAAGGAAAAAATATACAGCGGGCTTGAATTAATCAATATTTATCTTAAGGAAGCTAGGAAAAAAGCAGATTTAGAAGTTCCATTAATAATAAACAAGAATTGCACAATAAAAGATATCTGCAACAAGCTCCACAAAGATTTTGTCACAAAGTTCAAGTTTGCGCGTGTCTGGGGAGAGTCTGCAAAGTTTGGTGGGCAAATGCTAAGATTAAAACATAAGCTTTTAGATGGGGATATTGTTGAAATCCACTTAAGATAAGCTCATTAAGTAATCTTTTTTGTATTTGAAGCCATTCTTTTTTGCTAATTTTGATATTGCCTTGTCAATTCTTGAGCCATACTGTGCAGCGGTTTTCTTTCTGAATGCAAACTCTCTTGGCAGTCCCAAATCAACTGCAATTTCCCTTAAAATATATTTTTTTATTTTATATTTCGAAGAAGTTTGCATTGCTGATTTTATGAATTTTTCATCAAGAAAAGGGGTTATTAATTTTGCTTTTTGACTTTTTGCTATAAGAAAATCCCTTTTTAAGTCTTTGAATAAGTTATTCATGCTTGACCAGCACTCTTTATTTATATTTTTTATATTTTCAAACCTGTTGTACCCCGCAAACATTTCATCAGAACCAGTACCAGTAAATAAAGTATTTATTGAATCTTCTTCTGCAAGCTTTATTCCTGCATAAATCACAGAGCCAACTCCTACGTCAACAATATCCGTTTGTTTTAGTATCTTAATGACTTTTTTTATTACTTTCTCTGTTTCATCTAATTCAATGGTTACTGTTTTTAGCTTAAGGTTAAGGGCTAAGGCTGTTCTTTCTGCCCATTCAAGATCTTTAGAGTTTTTCAGTCCAATGCAATAACAGGTGAAATTGAGATTTAGTTTTTTGCATATTAATGCAATTATTGAGGAATCTACACCTCCTGAGAAAAGAATTCCAAATTTCTTTAAGTTAAGGGTTCTTTTTTTTATTGATTTAATAAGGGTATCTTTAATTAATCCTTTGCATTTTTCTTTATTAATTTCTGTCTTATTTGTTTTCAGGCTATTGATATATTTTTTCCACTCATCCTGGCTAATCAGTTTTTTATTTTTAATTATTTCTTGTATTTCCATATTTTTATTAAAAATTCAGAAGTTTAAAAACATGTCTTTTTTGGTTAAAAATTCAAAAAGAATAAATATAAGTAATGAAAACTATGTATTGGTGATAGTTATGGCAAAAAAAGCAAGCAAAGAGGAGATGATTGGTTTTCATAAGGGTGCATTAACCACTTTAGCAAAGGAAAGGGAAGAAATGGCTAAGATACTGAGCATTGTTGAGCAGCTTATGCAGATGCATGTAAAATCATTGCAGGATTTAGGAGTTGATCTCACAAAAGATGTTAAAAAACAAAAAACACCTGTTAAAAAGCCAAAAGTCCCAATAGAAGATATAATTTGATTATATTTTTATTTAATTATATTTGTTAATTTTTTAATGTATTATTAAAGGAAGATTTTTTGAATCTAAAGTTTTTGTGTAAACCTCAGTAAGGTAATTATATATATCTCTTGCAAATGCACTTTCTTTAAGTATTTTAGTTAACATCATATTTCTTTCTTTTTTATATTCTAAACCATGATCTTTAGTTGATTCTTTTTGATTCTTTTTGCTTACACAATGTATGTCAAAGATAGCACCGCTGTATCTTACTTTTATTTGACGTGCACTACGTCCTGTTTCCTTTTCATGTCCTTCATAATGTTTATATTCCATAACCCCGTCAAGATTAGGATCATTTAACCTATCAGGATTAAAATATCTCTTAAGGCTGTCAGAATCTTTTACCTCAGTTTTAAAATATTCTTCATTAACAGGATATTTAACATTATAATGTGAGAGTTTCTGTCCAAAAAAAGCTGCAAACTTATTTGCCATATCAAGTGCTTCTTCATCAGTGTTAGTAACAAAAGTTATTCCTAACGTATCGGAAATTCCTTCTGCATTTGAAACCTTTCCTTTAATTTTTCCTTTTGGAGATGTTCCAAAAGCCTTAAGAATCATTTTATTAACAATGCTTTCAACATTTTTTTTTCTTGCACGATAATAAAAATAACCTGTATTTCTTCGATTGTTTTTTGGAGAACAAGGAACTGCCTTAAAATAAGACCTTACATCTTTAAATCTAACTCCTATTTTCGAAAGTTGTTCTAATGTTAAATCTGAAAGCTTTAGTCCTTTTCTAAGTTCATATTTTTTTAAACCTATACTATCAAGTTGTTCTGGTTTGAGAGAAGAAACTCTTCCTTTAGATAGAACAGGATCATTTTTTATTATAGCTTCCAAAGTAAATTCTGTATCATTTTTGTTACTTATTTCATCACTTATTATATATCTTTCTGCTTGATTAGGAGGTATTAAATTTATTGATTTTTCTCCTTCTGTTCTCATGTCATCATTATTAAAAACAAATCCAGGATGTTTTCCTTTTCCTTTTGTTGGCTTAATTATATTTGTTTTATAGCTAAAAATGAATTCTTTTTTTAAAAATAAGGTATCATTTTTTTTATTAATTTTAACTTTATCATAAAGGAATATTAAATCAGTTAAATAAAGAAATTCGTGAAAAATTTTGGTATTCAGTTTATCAAGAAAGTTATATTCCTTCTTCCCTTCTTTCATTAATCCTCTTATTTTCACACCAAGTGATTCTCTCATTTTTTTTATTTCTTCAGGAGTTTCTTCAGAATTTTTTTTGGTGAGTTTATTATAATTAAGAATACTAGGATTAAATGAGGATATTATTTCTCTATAATTTTCAGCAAATGTTTTTGCCTGACTGTAAAAAGCGCCTTTTAATGCTATTATTTTCCTATCTCTATTTGGATCATATACAGCTTCTACTAAATTTTTTTCTATTAGTGGTTTTTCTTTTCCCTTATTTTTACCGAAGTTCTTTTTATGGTGTGACATACTAATTGAATAGATTCTTTAGTTTATAAATCTTTCTATTTTTTACTACTAATAAGTAACATTTAGAATATATTTTGGAGCGTTATATTGAGTTATATTTTATTCTGTTTCAAGATTGTACTTAAACCTGCGGGCCTTGGGAACATAATTAATCACTCTTCCATCCTTATATTTGCCTGTGCCGAGAAAATCATTTTTATGCTTTAATATTACAAAGCCAGTGTAATTGCCTTTTATATCTATATCCTGGCCCTTGAGCCACTGCATGGCCTGTTTTTCATTAAGCTCAGCAATATTTTGTTTTGTATTTTTACCTATTAACTGTGAGCCTTCTATGCTAAGTCTTAACTCATTGTTTTTAAGCTCTCCAAAATACAATCCAATTGAATTAATCCTCAGTTTTTCAAGGTTTAGGTTAAATACTTCCTTATTAACAAGAAATATTTTATTTTGGGTATTCATCAAGAAAGCAAGTTCTGTCTTAAAATCCGCACCCCATTGTTTTTTTATTAAAGCCAGTATTTCTTTAATCTTCTTCCTGTTTAATATTTTTAGTTCTAATGACAAATCAAACACCCCAGAGAGTATTTTCTTTTCTCATTATTACTGCAATTTCTTTTAAGATAATTATCTCCTCTTCTGTGAGATATTTTTTCAGCTCTTTTAGCTTTCTAAAATCATTCTCAGGAATTACAGAGTAAAGGATATCACCTTCACTAATTTGCCTTCCTACAGTAACCTTGTCAAGTGAGATTGCAACCTGTTTTCCCTTTTCAGCCTCAGCAATATTCTTTTTCTCTAATTGTATGCCTTTTATTGTAGTAAGGGGAATAATATTTTTCATTAGCCGCATATTTTTTTTTATTTTACCCTCAAGAATATCTACTCCAACAACAGCAGGGTTATTCTGCCTGAAGACATAACCAGGCATTATTTTGATTTTACAAGGCCTTACAAGCATATTTACTTCATCTGCATCGCGCCTTTTTGTCTCACCTTCAACCCATTTTTCAAAATTTTCTATAAGCTTATAGATAATATCACTTGTAAAAACCTTTACTTTTTCTGATTTTGCATCATCATTTAAAGATACATTAAAACCAATAACCACTGATTTTAATGGGTCTTTCTCATAGTTGCTCTCTGCATCAATTACATCTTTTTTTGATATATTGCCAATTGATGCCTTTCTTATATTGATATTCTTCTCTCTGAATACATTTATTAATGCCTCAAGAGAACCAAGTGAATCTGCTTTTAGGATAATACCCTGCTCATCTGTTTCTATTATAACCTCAGATACTAATTTCTGGATTTCTTGTTTTGTTTTTTCAAGAGAATTTTTTGAGCTGGCCATTAATGGCATTCCTGCAACAGCGTTTTCTATTTCAGGAGCAGATATTCTTATGCATCTTGCAGCACATACCTCATCAACCTGTTTAAACTTAGTTTTCTTGTCTCTTATCTCTGACAAAGGCATTGGCTCAAGCAATGCCCTTGGTTTTGTTACAACTGGCTTCTCAATTCCTCCAATAACAATAAAATCATCTTTTTTCAGCATGCCGTCATATATGATGGTGTCAAGAACCATGCCCATGCCCTTTTCTTCCTTTATCTCTAATATAGTTCCTTTTGCTGGACTGTTAATATCACATTTCAAGCAGTTTTCAAGGTATTTCTGTGCAAGTCCTGTCAGGACCATCAATAATTCAGGCATGCCTTCTCCTGTTTTTGATGAAACAGGGATTATTGCAACTTCTTTTGTGTAATCTGATACACGGTCAAAGCGCTCGCTTGCAAACCCAAATTCATGCAGTTTTCCCAAAATCTCATAAAGCTTAATATCAATCCTTTTTT
>CAZXME010000013.1:0-12453 GCA_964641515.1 uncultured Methanosarcinales archaeon
TAAAACTAATGAAAGAAATAAAGCTAGATGTTTTGAATATTTCAAGGTTTTGGCCTAGGCCAGGAACAGAAGCTATCTTGATGAAAAATCAAGTGCATGGCAGGATAACAAAAAAGAGAAGCCAGATCTTAACAAAAGAGTTCAATAAAATATGCACTGAGAAAAACAAGAAATGGCTCAACTGGAAAGGAGAAATTTTAGTCGATGAGGTCGGCCAGGAAGGCTCATTCATCGGCAGAAATTATTGCTATAAGCCTGTTGTTATAAAATCAAATAAAGATTTATTAGGAAAAAAAGTTAATGTAAAAATAATCAAAACAACAAATCATACATTAAGGGGAAAAATAATTTAAATTCTGATTATCATACTTTATCATACTAAACGAAAGCTTTAAATATTACATAGATTTTTTGAAAGGCATGAAAGAAAGAGTAACACTAACACTTGACTCTAACATTCTAAAAAGAGTTGATTCTGGAGTAAATGGCTTTAAGATTAAAAACAGGTCTCATGCAGTAGAGCTTCTTATAATGAAAGCGCTTGGTGCAAATGTTCCAAAAAAGGCAGTTATACTTGCAGGAGGCAAGGGAACAAGGCTAAGACCAATAACATACGAAATACCAAAGGCGTTAATACCCGTGCATGGAAAAACACTTACAGAGCATCTCTTTGACCTGTTGAAGAAGTATGATATAAAGGATATCATAATGGCTGTTGGGCATATGAAGGAAAAGATTGAGGAACATTTCACTGATGGCTCTAAATTTGGAATAAAACTAAGTTATATAGAGGAAAACGAACCTTTAGGAACAGCAGGTCCATTAAAGCTAGGGAAAAACATGCTTACTGAGACCTTTATTGTTTCAAATGGAGATGAATTAAAGGATATTAATATAGAAGAAATGTATCAGTTACATAAGGAAAGCAATGCACTTGTAACAATTGCACTAACAACTGTTGAAGATCCAAGCAAGTATGGAGTTGCAAGGCTTTCTGGCTCAAAAATTCTTGAGTTTGTTGAAAAGCCAAAAAAGGAGGAAGCACCATCTAAACTCATAAATTCTGGTTTTTACATAATGGAGCCAGAGGTCATTGATTTGATACCAAAAGGATTTACAATGCTTGAAAGAGATGTTTTTCCAAAACTAGCAAAAAAAGGAAGACTTTTTGGGTATCCATTTAGTGGCCAATGGTTTGACACAGGGAATATTGAAAGATATGAAAGAGCTCTAAAAGAATGGAAGGATATAAAATAGAATTATTCTACATATGAAAAGGTGATAGTATGAGCATATTTAAAGCATATGATGTAAGGGGTATTTATCCTGAACAGCTAAATGAAGGGATAGCTTACAAAATTGGAAGGGCATTTGTTGAATTCTTAAAATGCAAGAATGTTGTTATTGGAAGGGATATGAGGCTAAGCTCTGATTCATTGTTTAAAGCAATATCAGATGGAATAACAGATCAGGGAGCTGATGTTATTGATATTGGGCTCTCAACAACACCCATGCTTTATTTTGCTGTTGCAAACAATAGCTTTGATTCTGGTCTAATGATAACTGCATCGCATAATCCTAAAGAGTATAATGGTATTAAGTTTACAAGAGAAAAGGCAATACCTATTGGTGAAGATACAGGAATAAAAGAAATAGAAAAACTAGTTGAAAAGAATGATTTTGAAAAATATGAAAAAGGAAAAATAATAAAAAAAGATATTATTGATGATTATGTTGATTTTGTCTTAAGCTTTGTTAATTTAAAAAATATAAAGTCATTAAAGGTTGTTATGGATGCATCAAATGGCATGGCTGGGATGATGGCCCCAAAAGTATTTGAAAAAATAGGAATAGATATTATCCCAATGTATTTTGAACTTGACGGCTCTTTCCCAAATCATCAATCAAACCCCTTGATTTTAGAGAACAGAAAAGATATTATGAAAAAGGTTGTTGATGAAAAAGCTGATTTAGGCATAGCTTGGGATGGTGATGCTGATAGATGTTTCTTTATTGATA
Source organism: uncultured Methanosarcinales archaeon (assembly GCA_964641515.1). Taxonomy (GTDB): domain Archaea; phylum Nanobdellota; class Nanobdellia; order Woesearchaeales; family CG1-02-33-12; genus CG1-02-33-12. The sequence continues at coordinate 2,020 of CAZXME010000013.1, forward strand.
ATAATGGAAAGTTTCTACAGGGTGATTTCATAACAGGTCTTTTCGCTGAAAGCATGCTGAAAAAGCATCCTAATGCCATGATCCTTTATGACTTAAGGGCAAGCTGGTTTGTAAAGGACATGATTGAAAAAAATAACGGCAGGTCAAGAATGTGCAGGGTGGGCCATTCATTCTTTAAGCAGTACATGAGAGATGAAAAGGCTGTTTTTGCAGGCGAGGTAACCGGCCATTATTACTACAAATACAAAGATTTTTACACAGACAATGGAATGATTCCTGCACTGCAGATGATTGAGCTAATCTCCATAAAAAACAAGCCTTTCTCAGAAATACTAAATCCAACAGAAAATTATTTTATCAGCGGTGAGATAAACTCAAAAGTCAAAGATAAAGAGGCTGTGATAAAAAAGCTTGAGCAGGAGTTCAGCGATGGCCAAATCTCCTATATGGATGGTGTGTCAGTTGAGTATGATGACTGGCATTTCAATGTTCGGCCATCAAACACAGAGCCATTGATAAGGCTTAATCTTGAGGCCAAGACAAAACAAAAGATGGAAGAAATGAGAAATAAAGTTCTTGGAATGATAAGGTCTTAATCAAAATAAGGTTAGGTTATAGGGTTTTTCTTTGTTTGAATTTAAAGGAATATTGCTTTCTGAAAGGATTTCTGAAAGTCCTCTGTCATAATCAAGAGGATATTCACGATTAGGCGTGCCCTTTCCGTCAGAAATAAGAATTAAATTATGTTTATAATCTTTTATTAAAGAGGGATTTACATTTTTTAATCTTTCATATAAGTTTCTGCTCCTTAATCCAGAATTAAAAAGCCTATCATTTTTTATATCGTTAGGTTTAAGATATCCATTGTTACTTGACTTTTTTTTAACGCTATTTAGAAAATGGAATATATTACTATATTTTTTTATACTACCCCACATAGTTATTGATATTTCCGGTTTTTGTAGTTCTTCTAAACCATCATAAACATTTAAATTTGCTATTTTTTTAATAAATTCATAGTCTTTTTTTTCCTTAAAGATATTTAGAGCAGCACCATACGCTATTATTTCATCTAAATACAAAGGAAGTTCATTTAACTTAGGATTATCAACATTTCCTCTATATGCATAACGCCTTAAAATTTTATTGGGATACGCTCTTTTAATATATGCTTGCGTAATTTTCATAATACCTATTTATTCTTTATATTATTTAAATCTTTCGGTTTTTTAACTACTAATTAGTAATAATACCAGAAAATAAGTTCTTAATAAACTATCGGCCTTTTAGTACAAGTTTATCTAATCTTGGATATAAGTTTGGAATCTTGACTTCACTTAAGAACTTAAGATGCAAGTAATCTCCTTTGAGTATTTTATAAAATATATTGTCATACCTTTTTAGTATATTCACATCTTTCTTTATTTTTCTATCAAGATTTCCAGGCAAAGTTCTTGTAATTTTAGTATAATTATCCAAATAGTTTGTGTATCTTATAATTTTTGGTCTATATTTATCATAAAATTCAATATTTTTTTTGTAAGCATTTTTTTCTCTTTTTACTTTATTTTGTATTAAACTATAAGTTAATGTAAGCAAAAGATTTGTGCTTGACCTTATATTGTTGTCGTAGTCTTCAATCTTGATAATTTTAGGTCTTTCGTCAGAGAGATTATCAATTTTGTCTATGAATTGATTTTTATTAATATCCTCATTGGATGGCATTGTAACTGCCAAAACAAGGTTATAAACATCTTCGCCAAATTCTTCTTTTAAAAGATAAGCTTTATCTGGAAAATGTTCCACAAAATCATGGTTTAGTGAAGCAATAAATGTATTTATTCTTTTTTCAATACTCCATTTATAATTATCTAAAGTATCTATTAAAGTATTTTTCGTGACATCTCCCAGATGCTGGTTAAGGAACTTACTTTTTTTGTCATCCCTTATTTTGTTTTCATAAAATTTATTTACAAAATAAATAGCCTTTTCAACTTTAGGATCAGAATGAAAGTAATAATTATTTATTTTTAACAAATCCTTAAGAGAAGTATTAGGATTACGGAAAGCCTTAGACAATCCTTTTAATTCGGATAGCATTCTCTCTAATGTTCCAGAAGTTCTTTCTAAAATTTTCACCCTCATATAAAATAATAAGGAGTTATTTCTTTTAAAGATTTGTGTTAACAATAATATCTATTCTGTTAAATAATATTGTATTAACTTATTAGTAGTCAAAAAAGAAAAGTTTATAAAGATGGTTAGTTTTTATAATTTAAAATGAATAAAAAAACAGATATTATAGAAACAATTGAAAATCTTTTGAACAAGGGAAATTATGCGATTGTTACTGCAAATAAAAATTATTTGCCAAAGGGGATTGATGTAATTGCAATAAAAGCTATATCAGCAAGTATTAATTATGCTGCGCTTTTTAAGATAAAAAAGAAATATGAAACAGAGCAAGAGGCATTATCAAAACTTAATAAAGTAATTGAATACAAGACTAAGTATTATGAAATAATAGATGGTGTTTTGATTTCTCCTTTAGAAAAAGATTATAAATTGACATTATTTAAGAGAGTTACACCTGACTATTAAAACAATTTATAAAAAACCAAAACTTTATATATAATAGATTTATCCTCTTTTATTGAAGAGAAGGAAAAACAAATGCAAAAAAGATGTTTTTTCTATGAAAAATTTATTGGGGCGATGCTTATTGGCAAAGAAGATTAAGCCTATCATGCCAAGCTTAAGAGAAAAAAAAAGATATTTGGTATTTGAGATTATCTCTAAAAATAACATAAAATCTTTTTCAGAAGTTTCAAACCTTATCTGGCAGTCATCACTTAGCTTTTTAGGTGAAATTGAAACAGCAAAAGCCGGAATTTGGGTTTTGCCAGACAAATGGAACCAAAAAAAACAAAGAGGCATAATAAAAGTGAACAATAAATATGTTGATAATCTGAAAACAGCACTAACGTTAATAAAGAGTCTTAAAAGACAGCAGGTAATTATAAAAAGTGTTGGTATTTCAGGAATGATAAATAAAGCAGATAAAAAATATCTTGCTATGTAATAATAAACAAATATGGGGTATTAAAATGGAACAAATGCAGCATCAAATGATGGGTTATGACAGATCAATTGCAATGTTTAGTCCAGACGGCAGGCTATTGCAGGTTGAATATGCAAAGAAAACAGTTAGACAGGGCTCAACTGCTGTTGGAATTGTATGTAAAGATGGTGTTTTATTAGTTACAGATAAAAGAATAGTTGATCCTTTGGTTGTATCAGAGGCAATAGAAAAAATATTCAAGGTTGATGAGCACATTGTTGCAACAGCTGCAGGCATATTGTCTGATGCAAGAGTGCTGATTGAGATGGCCCAACTGAAAGCTCAGCAACATAGAGTTACATATGACAGTCCAATCGACACATTAACTGTTGTAAAGGATATATGCAACCTAAAGCAGGTATGCACACAGCAGGCAGGGCTAAGGCCTTTTGGTGTCTCAATACTTGTAGCAGGCATTGATAATGGAACCCCAAAGCTGTTTGAGACAGACCCAACAGGAATATTCTTCCAGTACAAGGCAACTGCAATTGGTGAGAAAGAGCCGGAAATAGAAGAGATATTGCATAAAAAATACAAAGACTCAATAACTATTGATGAAGCATTTAAGCTAACAGTTTCTACTTTTTGTAAGCTTTTAGGCAAGGATTTTAATTCAAGTAGAATAGATGTTGCTTATATAAAGACAGATGAAAAGAAGTTTAGAAAAATGACAAAAGCACAAGTAGAAAAAGTATTCAATGAATCTAAATTAAAAAAATAAAGGTGCTCATAATGGCTCAAGGACAACAAACATATGACAAGGAAAAATTTTCCATTAATCTTGCAAAATTAAAAAAAGGTGGGGAAAACTTTGAGGTTGTCATAAATTCAGATAATGCAATAGCATTTAAGAAGGGAAAGGATATAGCCATAGAAGATGTTATCATAAATGAGAAAATATTTGCTGATGCAAAAAAAGGATTACTTTCATCTGAAAAATTAATGCAGCAGTTATTTGAAACAACAGATGTCAAGGAAATTGCAAAAATCATAATAAAAGATGGCGAGATACAGCTAACAGCTGAATACAAACAAAAATTAAGAGAAGAAAAGAAGAAAAGAATAATCAATTTTATACATATAAATGGAGTTGATCCTAAGACAGGATTACCTCATCCAATAACACGGATAGAGAATGCATTTGAAGATGCAAAAATACATATTGATGAATTTGAATCACAGGAAAAGCAAATAGATGGAATATTAAAAAAACTAAGAGTTATTTTGCCAATAAAATTTGAGATTGACGAAATTGAAATAAAAATTCCTGCAATTCATGCTGCAAAAATGTATTCTGTTGTTAAGGGTTTTGCCAAAATTCTTAAAGAGGATTGGCTTAATGATGGCTCATGGAGATGTATTGTTGAGATACCTGCTGGATTAAAACAGGATTTCTTTGACAAATTAAATAGTATGACTCACGGTGAGATTGAAACAAAAATATTAAAGACAAAATAAATAACAAGGTGAAAAAATGGGAAAATTATTAGTAGAAGACAAAACAATAGTAACCCCTGGTGAAGAACTTGCAGAAGGAATGGACTTTCTTCCTGCTGAAGGAACATTTAGGGACAAAGACAAAATAATATCTTCAGGGCTCGGATTAATTAATGTCAATGGAAGAGTAATAAAAACAATTCCAGTTGCCGGAAGGTATATACCAGAAAAAGGAGATACAATCATTGCAAAGGTTACAAACATATTGATGAGTGGTTGGATCCTTGATATAGATTCTGCTTATTCTGCAGTGCTTTCAGTTAAAGAAGCAAAGGATTTTATAAGAAGAGATGCAGATTTAACCAGGTATTATAATATTGGGGATTATATTGTTACAAATATAGTAATGGTTACGTCACAGAGACTTGTTGATGCATCAATGAAAGACCCTGGAATGAGAAAGCTTATTGGAGGAAGAATCATAAAGGTCAATTCTCACAAAGTTCCCAGGATAATAGGAAAAAGGGGCTCAATGGTCAGCATGATAAAACAGGCAACTGACTGTAGTATAACTGTTGGACAGAACGGCCTGGTATGGATTAATGGCTCTCCTGAAAATGAGATTATTGTTGTTGAAACAATAAAAAAGATAGAGCAAGAGGCACATATAAGCGGTCTGACTGACAGAATTAAAACATTTTTAGAGAAAAAAACAAATAAAAAAATTAATATTGAAAAGGTGGAATAAATGAGTTACACTAAAAGAAATGATGGAAGAAAATTTGATGAAACAAGGTCTATTGAGGCAAAAGCAGGCGTTATAAAAAGGGCTGATGGCTCTGCTTACTTTAAGATGGGAAAGACTGTAGCATATGTTGCTGTTTATGGCCCAAGGGAAATACACCCAAAATTTTTGCAAAATCCAAAGAAGGGAAAATTGAGATGTTACTACAATATGATGCCTTTCTCCTCAATGGGGGACAGAGTAAGGCCGGGAGCAAACAGGCGTGCAAAAGAAATAGCAATGGTTACAGAAAAGGCACTCTTGCCAGTTGTAAACTTAAATGATTTTCCAAATTCAGTGGTTGATGTATTTATTGAATTGCCACAAACAGATGCTGGAACAAGATGTGCAGGCATATGCGCAGCATCAATGGCTTTGGCAGATGCTGGGATTCCAATGAATGGTATGGTTGCGGCAGTTTCTATGGGGAGAGTTGATGACAAACTTGTTGTTGACCTTGACTACAGCGAGGAAAGCTATGAAGACGGAACAGTAGCAGATATCCCTATTGCTATAGTTTCAGGAACTGAAGAGATATCCCTATTGCAGATGGATGGAGAACTTTCAAGAGATGAACTAAAACAATCTATTGAAATAGTAAAAAAAGCCTGCAGCAAAATAGATAAGATACAAAGAGATGCTTTGAAAAAGAAATATGAGGTTAAAAATGAATAATCAACAAAAAGATCATATTCTAAATTTTTTTGAAAAAGGAATAAGATTTGATGGAAGAAAGTTAGATGAATACAGGAAAATAAAGGTTGAGAAGGGATTCTCAGGAAATGCTGAGGGTTCTGCAAGAGTAACTATTGGAGATACAATAGTTCTTGCCGGCGTTAAATTAAGTGTTGGGGAGCCATATCCTGACACACCTGACAAAGGAACAATGATGATTAATGCAGAACTTATGCCTTTATCAAGCCCTGATTTTGAGCCAGGTCCTCCAGCAATACAGGCTATAGAGATTGCAAGAGTTGTTGACCGTGGCATTAGGGAATCAGGAGCTATTGATACAAAGAAACTATGCATTAAAAAAGAAGAGAAAGCCTGGTCAGTTCTGATTGACATATGCACACTCAATGAGGGGGGTAACCTCTTGGATGCATCTGCGCTTGCAGTTGTAGCTGCATTGCAGGACACAAAAATGCCTTCATATAACGGCAAAACCGTTGATTATAAGAAAAAGACAAAGGAGACATTGCCCTTAAACCTAAAAAAGATGCCTACAAGCTGCACAGTCAGCAAGATAGGAAACTATTTTATTGTAGATCCAACTCCTGAAGAAGAGAAAAAAGTTGAAGCAAGGCTTACAATTGAAGTTGAGGAAGACGGCACTTTATGTGCATTACAGAAAGGCGGAGATAAACCACTGACAGCAGAAGATATTGACAAAATGGTAGGCATTGGAATAGAAAAATCAAAAGAATTAAGAAAATTTTTGTAGGTGAGAATTATGACTGCTAAGAAATCCAATGAAGAAATACAATACACAAAGTATGAAACAGCAAGGATGCTTGGTGGGAGGGCATTGCAGATTGCAATGGGTGCTCCTTTTCTCATAAAGCTTAGCGAAGATGACCTTAAAAATATTAATTTCAATCCTGTTAGGATAGCTAAACTAGAACTTGAGAAAGGTGTTTTGCCTATAACTGTCAAGAGGCCTTTGCCTGAGAAAAAATAATTTTTTATTTATTAAACAAAACACTTAAATAATATTTATTATCACTCTTAACTAAGTCGCTTAAATGAGTTCTATCTTATTTTGCGAATAAGGAGGTTTTATTATGGCAATAAAGAAAGGAGATAAAATAAAAGTTGAATATGAAGGAAAACTAGAAGATGGAACAGTTTTTGACAGCTCAGAAAAGCATGGAAATCCATTGGAGTTTGAGGTAGGTGCCAAGCAGGTCATAAAAGGATTTGAAGATGCTGTTTTAGGAATGGAAAAGGGAGAGGAAAAAGAAATAACATTAAAGTCATCAGAAGCTTATGGAGACCAAAATCCTGAATTAGTGAAAAAGGTTCCAAAAGAGCATCTTCCGAAAGATAAGGAGTTAAAAACAGGCATGATGTTGCTTATGAAACTTCCAAATGGAGCACAGATTCCTGCAAAGATAACAGAGGTTGGTGATAAAGAAGTTACTCTTGACTTAAACCACCCATTAGTCGGAAAGACCCTGATCTTCAAGATTAAGATTGCAGATATTTCTTCTTGATTTTCTTTTTTAAACAAGAAATTACATTAATGCACTAAATAAAGTAATTAATACAATCATAATTGCAAGTATTAGGTAAGAAATTTTTTTAATCATTTTAATAGATAATAGCTACAAGAATTCTTTTGATTTGGTTGAATCTTATTTTTCCAGGATCAGGGCTCTGGTTGTTGTCACCTTTAACAATGCAGTACCATCCTTCTTCATCACTGTCTATCTTTATCACCCTATGGATTATTGTTCCATCAGCATAGTCTGACTTATATGAAATTATATCCCCTACATGTATATCATCAGCTGATTTTGGAATGATTTCTATTGCATTGGCTTTTTCATCAAGCACAGGATCCATTGAATTTGTGTCTGTGAATGAGGCCCACTCAGCATCTTTTAAGTCAATTATAATCTGATTATCATAGACTTTTATCTGGTCTTCCTTTATCCAGTCACCTGGAGAATCTTTTTCTACACCATCCTGAAATAATGATAAAGGCCTTTCTAAAGAACTCAGCTCGCTGTATGCATCATTAAATATTAATCCGAGCATGAATGCAAGCAGTACAACAATAGTTTGTTTCTTGTTTAACATAATACTCCCAATCTAACTACTGAATAGTAACACTCATATATAAATCTTTCTATTTTTTAGTTATTTAGAAGTAGTAAACAATATTAAAGAACTAAATTTTATCATCAATTGTTTTATTAACTTTTTCACTATTTTTTTTATTAGGGAATCTTAGGCCCCATTCCATATTCTTTTTATATACAGACCCATCTGGCTGGGGATCTCCAGAAATAAAATTATAGTAAAGTGATCTTCCAATTTCTTTTAGTATTTCATAAAATGACTCAGGCTTTTTATATTCCATAACTACCATAAAGCATAAGAACTATATAAATCTTTCTATTTTTAGTTACTAAGAAGTAATTAAAAAGATTATTTAAGCCTGATGACCTCTAAATTCCTTGGTGCAGCTGTTTCTATCCTATTAAGCTTATGTATAGAACTTGCAAGGTCAAGGCATCTTGAACTTTCGCCATGATTTACAATAACCTTCTTTGGTTTTGGATCACACCTATAGACAAAATTAAGCAACTGCTTTCTTCCGCTGTGGCCTGTAAACCCTTCAATGGTATTCACTTCCATCTTTACTTGTGTTATTTCCTTGCTTCCATCTATTGACATCTCTTTTTCTCCCCTTTGAATCCTTCTTCCAAGAGAGCCCTCTCCCTGGTAACAGACAAAAAGAAGCGTATTTTTTGGATTGTCAGCAAGCTGTTTTAAGTATTGTACAGAAGGTCCTCCGACAAGCATACCTGACGTAGCGAGAATAATGCATGAATTAGTTTCTTCTATAACCTCTGTTCTTTCCTTCTGAGAACCAACTCTTTTGAATATGTCAGATAAAAATGGATTTTGGTCTTTATGAAAAATCTGCTTCCTTACAATACTATTCAAAAACTCAGGATATGCTGTATGGATAGCAGTAATATCCCAGACGCTTCCGTCTATAAAAACAGGGACTTTTTCAATCTCCCCACTTTTTATCATATTTTCAACTATTAACAAGACTTCTTGTGCTCTTCCAGAACCAAGGACTGGGATAAGAATTTTTCCTTTTCTGTCAATAGCCCTTTTAATTATACCTGCAAACTCATTCTCACAGTCCTTTCTTGGCTGTAATACATTTTCACGGCCTCCATAAGTGCTTTCTATCATCAGGGTTTCAACTCTTGGAAATTTTGTGGCTGCTGTATCGAGCAGTCTTGTTTTTCCAAACTTCATATCTCCTGTATAAACTATATTATGCAGTCCATTGCCTATATGCAAATGCACCATAGCAGATCCTAAGATATGCCCCGCATTGTAGAGTGTTATCCTAAAGTCTGGTGTTATATCACTTACCTCATTATAATCAAGGCAGATAGTATGCTTTACCATTTCCTTTATATCATCAATAGTGAATATTGGTTCTTTCCCATTAGAGCGCATTATTTTAACATAATCAATTAATAACAAAGCAGAAACATCCCTTGTTGGTGCTGTGCAGTAAACAGGACCCCTATAACCATATTTAAATAAATAAGGAATAAAACCGCAGTGGTCAAGATGAGAGTGTGTTAATACAACTGCGTCAAGGTCATTTATATTAAACTCAGGAGCCTCAAGATATGGGTAAGCGTCTTTATCAGTGGCTATATTAACACCGCAGTCAAGCAATACTCTTGATTCTGGTGTCTGCAGAAAAAGGCATGATCTTCCAACCTGCCTTCCGCCTCCAAGGTAACTTACTCGCACCCATTCATTCTTTTTTTCCCTTATCCAGCCATCATAAATTCTGTGGCCAATTTTATCAAGAAATTTTCTCCTGTAATCAGAATTTTGGTATAAAACAGCCCTTATATTTTCAATAAGCTGTGACCTTATTGCAGGCTTTCTTCTTATTAACGGAACCCACAATGTTTTTTTTCTTATTTCTCTTAGAATATCTCCTTGCTTGCCGATTGCAAGCCCTGGCTTTTCTGCCTCTATTATCACCCTTGAACGCTGAGGGTCAAATATTATTTTGTCAACACCTGCCTCTTTAGGAATAACATTTTTTATGATTTTTTCAGAATCTTCTACATCAAGAGTTATTGCAGGGTCTGGCCTTAGCTCGATCCTTTTTTTTATATTATTAACTATCTTTCTTATGAGCCCATTATTATCTAAGAAAAAGTCTTTGTCCTTTGTGTAAAGGACAATATTTGCTCCTTCAAAACAAGCATCACTTATCTTTTCCTTTGGCAACTGACTTAGAATTTCTTTTATTATTATATTATTCATCAAATACACCTTTTATAATTTAAGAAAAATTATTGTAAATTTATTT